>NZ_JAPYKP010000030.1:0-55992 GCF_037179725.1 Mesorhizobium sp. Cs1321R2N1
AAGAAGCACGCCGCCGCGCACCGCAAGCCGCTGAGTTGACGACCGCCGACGAGGAGGAAGGGGCCAAGCCGAAGCGGGCGACCGCCGGTGCACCGGTGCGCCGCCTGGTCACGCCCGAAGTGGCACGCCCGGCCAAACCCACCAAGAGCGAGGAAGACCGCCGCCGTGGCAAGCTGACACTGAATTCCGCGTTGTCCGACGAGGATGCGCGGGCCCGTTCGCTGTCGTCGATGCGTCGCCGCCAGGAGAAATTCAAGCGCGCGATGCACAATGAACCGCGCGAGAAGGTCATGCGCGAAGTGATCCTGCCCGAAACCATCACCATCCAGGAATTGGCGCAGCGCATGTCCGAGCGTGCTGTCGACCTGGTCAAGTACTTCATGAAGCAGGGCCAGATTCTGAAGCCGGGCGACGTCATCGACGCCGATACGGCCGAGCTGGTGGCCACCGAATTCGGCCACACGGTCCGCCGCGTCGCCGAGTCCGATATCGAGGAAGGCCTGTTCAACATCGCCGACCGTCCGGAAGACCTCGTGTCGCGTCCGCCGGTCGTCACCATCATGGGCCACGTCGACCACGGCAAGACGTCGCTGCTCGATGCGATCCGCAATGCCAATGTCGTTTCCGGCGAGGCCGGCGGTATCACCCAGCATATCGGCGCCTATCAGGTCGAGAAGAACGGTCAGAAGATCACCTTCATCGACACGCCCGGCCACGCCGCCTTCACGGCGATGCGCGCCCGTGGTGCCCAGGCCACCGACATCGCCATCCTGGTGGTGGCGGCCGACGACAGCGTGATGCCGCAGACGATCGAATCGATCAGCCATGCCAAGGCGGCCGGCGTTCCGATCATCGTGGCGATCAACAAGATCGACAAGCATGACGCCGATCCGCAGAAAGTGCGCTCGGAACTCTTGCGTCATGAAGTCTTCGTCGAATCGATGGGCGGTGAAGTGCTGGACGTCGAAGTGTCGGCGACCAAGGGCACCAATCTCGACAAGTTGCTCGAAGCGATCCTGCTGCAGGCCGAAATCCTCGACCTCAAGGCCAACCCCGACCGCACCGCCGAGGGTGTCGTCATCGAAGCGCAGCTCGACAAGGGCCGTGGTCCCGTCGCCACCGTGCTGGTGCAGACCGGTACCTTGATGCCGGGCGACATCCTTGTCGCCGGCAACGAATGGGGTCGCGTGCGCGCGCTGGTCAACGATCGCGGCGATCAGATCAAGGAAGCGCCGCCGGCAATGCCGGTCGAGGTGCTCGGCCTTCAGGGAACCCCGCAGGCCGGCGACCGCTTCGCCGTGGTCAACAACGAAGCCCGTGCCCGCGAGATCACCGAATATCGCCAGCGTCTGGCGCGCGAGAAGGCGGTGGCCAGGCATGCCGGCCAGCGCGGCTCGCTCGAACAGATGATGTCGCAGCTGCAGACGAGCGGGTTGAAGGAATTCCCGCTGGTCATCAAGGGCGACGTGCAGGGTTCGATCGAGGCGATCAATGCTGCCCTGGACAAACTCGGCACCGATGAAGTGCGTGCGCGCATCGTCCATTCCGGCGCCGGCGCCATCACCGAAAGCGACGTCTCGCTGGCGGAAACATCGGGCGCGGCGATCATCGGCTTCAACGTGCGCGCCAATGTGCAGGCGCGTGCCGCGGCCGCGGCCGCGGGCATCGAGATCCGCTACTACTCGATCATCTACAACCTGGTGGATGATGTGAAAGCGGCTCTGTCGGGCCTGCTGTCACCGGAGCGTCGCGAGACCTTCATCGGCAATGCCGAGATCCTCGAGATCTTCGACATCACCAAGGTCGGCAAGATCGCCGGCTGCCGTGTCACCGAAGGCAAGGTCGAACGTGGCGCGGGCGTACGCCTGATCCGCGACAACGTCGTCATCCACGAAGGCACGCTAAAGACCCTGAAGCGCTTCAAGGACGAGGTTTCGGAAGTCCCTGGCGGCCAGGAGTGCGGTATGGCCTTCCAGAACTACGAGGACATGCGCGTCGGCGATATCATCGAGTGCTTCCGCGTCGAGATGGTGACCCGCACACTCTGAGTTCGAGTGGCTCGTCGATACCGGGCGGTGGTCGAAAGACCGCCGCCTCAGTGCTATTGAGAATGACCGTTTGAGACATGCGGCCCGGTCCCATCCCGCGCCTCACGCTTTCAGGATTGAGAAAAATGCCCCGTTCCACGACATCAAGTCCATCCCAGCGCATGCTGCGTGTCGGCGAGCAGGTGCGCCATGCGCTCTCCGAAACCTTGCAGCGTGGCGAGATTATAGACCCGTTGATTGAAAACTCGGTTGTTTCGGTCTCCGAAGTGCGCATGTCGCCCGATCTCAAGATCGCCACCGCCTTTGTTTCTCCGCTCGGCGCCAAGGACGCCGACGCGGTGATCGAGGCGCTGAACAAGCATGCCAAGTTCGTGCGCGGCCGCGTCTCCGGCGCGCTCAGGCAGATGAAGTACATGCCGGAATTCCGCTTCCGGCTGGATACGTCCTTCGACAACTTCGCCAGGATCAACGATCTGCTGAAATCGCCTGAAGTGGCGCGCGATCTGGATAGCGACGACAATAAGGAAGAAGAATAATGGCGCGTCGCGGCAAGAAAAAGGGCCGGCCGGTCTCCGGCTGGGTGGTCCTGGACAAGCCGGTCGGCATGGGCTCGACCGAGGCCGTGTCCAAGATCAAATGGCTGTTCCAGGCCGAAAAGGCCGGCCATGCCGGTACGCTCGACCCTCTTGCCTCCGGCATGCTGCCGATCGCGCTCGGCGAAGCCACCAAGACCGTGCCCTACGTGCAGGACGGCGCCAAGGTCTATCGTTTCACCGTTGCCTGGGGCGATGAGCGTTCCACCGACGATCTTGAAGGGCCGGTGACGAAGAGCTCCGAGCTGCGTCCGGCGGAAGCCGAGGTGCGGGCGCTGCTGCCGAAATACACCGGCGTCATCATGCAGACGCCGCCGCAATTCTCGGCCATCAAGATTGCGGGCGAGCGCGCCTACGACCTCGCCCGCGAAGGCGGGACGGTCGACATACCCGCGCGCGAGATCGAGATCGGCCGGCTCGATATTGTCGAGCACAAGCCGGACCAGACGATTTTCGAAGTCGAATGCGGCAAGGGCACGTATGTGCGTTCGCTGGCCCGCGACATGGGCCGCGACCTCGGTTGCTTCGGCCATATCAGCGAACTGCGCCGGGTCGAGGTCGAGCCGTTCACGCCGGAGGATTTCGTCACCATCGCCGAACTCGAGGCCGCCCGCTTCGGCGCGCAAGGCGAGGACAAATCGGACCCAGAAGCAGATCCTGCTGACGCGGTGGAAGTGCCGATCGATTTTGACGCCATCGACGGGCTTCTCGTCGACACGTCAGCGGCGCTCGACTGTCTGCCGCAGATCGCCATCAGCGATGACGCGGCGACAAAGATCCGCCTCGGCAATCCGGTCATCATCCGTGGCCGTGACGCACCGGTGGAGGCGGAAGAGGCCTGCGCGACGTCACGCGGCAAGCTGGTCGCCATCGGCGCCATTGAGCAAGGCATGTTCAAGCCCAAGCGGGTCTTTGCCGGGTGATGCCACTCATCTAATGTCGGTATGACATTGCGGCAGGGGCTTCCATGGCAAAGGCTGACACGGTTAAAAAGCGCGCGCCGGTGAAGACGAGGCGGCCGCCTGTCGGCGCCTCGCCCGGCACGCTGATCGCCGATCCGGCCGCGCGGCGCTCCGAATTGCGGCTGACCCTGATCTCGCCGCAGAAGTTCAAGACGATCGACAATGCCAGCATCGACGATATCGAGGTCAATTGCCGGAAATGGCCCGTCATCTGGCTCGATTGCACCGGCCTCGCCAACATCCAGTTGATCGAGGACATCGGCCGCATCTTCAGCCTGCATCCGCTGGCGCTGGAGGATGTGGTCAATACCGGTCAGCGGCCGAAAGTCGACTTCTTCGAGGATCACGCCTTCGTCGTCATGCGCATGATCGACGATGTCACGTCGCATCGCTACGAACAGATAGCTCTCTTCCTCGGCGAGAACTTCGTCGTCACCTTCCAGGAACGCGAGGGCGATCCGTTTAATCCGGTGCGCAAGCGCATCGAGAGTTCGGCGCCCAACCGGTTGCGCACTCGCGGCGCCGACTATCTCGCCTACGCGCTGATCGACGCCATCGTCGACAGCTATTTTCCGCCGATCGAGGCTGCCGGCGATCTGGTCGACAGCATCGAGGACCAGATGTTGCATTCGACGCACAAGCACCAGATGCGGCAGCTGCACGAATTGCGGCGCGATGCCAACGTCCTGAAAGGCGTGCTGTGGCCCATGCGCGATGCGCTGGCGACGCTGATCCGTAACGACGTGGCCTATGTCGGAGCCGAGACCAAGGTTTTCCTCAACGACACGCTCGACCATTCGCTCAGGCTGATCGAACTGGTCGAGACCCAGCGCGACATGCTGACCGGCTTGATCGAAATGCACCTGTCGCTGAGCCAGGCCCGCACCAACGACGTCATCTCCTATCTCACCATTGTATCGGTCATCTTCATGCCACTCACCTTCCTGGTCGGCATCTGGGGCATGAATTTCGACCCCGCGAGCTCGCCATGGAACATGCCGGAGCTGAAGGCGTACTACGGGTATCCGTTGTCGCTGCTGTTCATGGCTGCCGTCGCTGTCGGGCTGATTGCATTCTTCAAATGGAAGAAATGGCTTTGACTGGGATTAAACCTGCCATTTGAGCGTCAAAAGCCGGCTTGTGAATTGGGCTGGTGTTTTTCGGGAAATTGCACTATATGCGCCGCAGCATAGCGCCTTGACGCTTTGCATGCACGGCCCCTGCTGGACGACATCCCGGCTGTGGGCGACCCGTTTCCTCAAACAGATAAGGAAAAACACGATGTCGATTACTGCCGAGCGCAAACAGGAATTGATGGGTGAATTCGCAACCGCCAAGGGCGATACCGGGTCTCCGGAAGTCCAGGTAGCCATCCTTTCCGAGCGCATCAAGAACCTGACCGACCATTTCAAGGACCACAAGAAGGATAACCATTCCCGCCGTGGTCTGCTCGCTCTCGTGTCCCAGCGCCGCAGCCTGCTTGATTATCTCAAGCGCAAGGACGACACCCGCTATCAGACACTGATCGAGAAGCTCGGTCTGCGCCGTTGACGAATTGACCGGCGGACTTTCCCAGGGAAGTCCGCCGGTCACGCATTCTGCCAGTCGTATCGGCTGGCCAGACCCGGTTTCGAGCGTGCAGAGGGCCACTCGAAACCGCCCATGGACGGTCATGGGGCAGGATTGCAGGACGCTCGTGCGCGCTCGTCGCGCTTAAATCATCCGAGCTTCCCGTTGTCTTGCCCGTGGCTGCCCGAGAAAGGAAGCCAGGGAAAGGGCATCCGCGCACCGTGAAACGGCGCGCCCCTTTCCGCTTATTAAGGACAAGACATGTTCAATCACCACAAAGTGGAAATCGAATGGGGCGGCCGTCCGCTCATCCTGGAAACCGGCAAGATCGCGCGCCAGGCCGACGGCGCGGTGCTCGCCACCTACGGCGAGACCAAGGTTCTCGCCACCGTCGTTTCGATGAAGGAGCCGAAGCCCGGCCTCGACTTCTTTCCGCTGACCGTCAACTACCAGGAAAAGACCTATGCCGCCGGCAAGATCCCGGGCGGCTATTTCAAGCGCGAAGGCCGTCCGAGCGAAAAGGAAACGCTGGTTTCCCGCCTCATCGACCGACCGATTCGCCCGCTCTTCGCCGCCGGTTACAAGAACGACACCCAGATCGTCGTCACCGTCGTCCAGCATGACCTCGAAAATGACCCGGACATCCTGTCGATCGTTGCCACCTCGGCCGCTCTGACGCTCTCCGGCGTTCCGTTCATGGGCCCGGTCGGCGGCGCCCGCGTCGGTTACATCAACGGCGAATATGTGCTGAACCCGCATGTCGACGAGATGCAGGAATCCAAGCTCGACCTCGTTGTCGCCGGCACCGCCGACGCCGTGCTGATGGTCGAGTCGGAAGCCAGGGAACTTGGCGAAGAGCTGATGCTCGGCGCCGTCATGTTCGGCCACAAGGGTTTCCAGCCGGTCATCGACGCCATCATCAAGCTGGCCGAAATTGCCGCCAAGGAGCCGCGCGACTTCACCGCGCCGGATTATTCCGCGCTTGAGGCCGCGATGCTGAAGATCGTCGGCGACGAGCTCAGCGATGCCTACAAGAACATCGACAAGCAGAAGCGTTATGCCGCCGTCGACGCTGTCAAGGCGAAGGTCAAGGCAGCGTTTGCCCCCGCCGAAGGCGAAGACGCCAAGTACACCTCCGAACAGATCGGCTCGGTGTTCAAGGAGCTCCAGGCCAAGGTCGTGCGCTGGAACATTCTCGACACCGGCTCGCGCATCGATGGCCGCGACCTCAAGACCGTGCGCAAGATCGTCTCCGAAGTCGGCGTCCTGCCGCGCACCCACGGCTCGGCGCTGTTCACCCGCGGCGAGACCCAGGCGCTGGTCGTTGCCACGCTCGGCACCGGCGAGGACGAGCAGTATGTCGATTCCTTGACCGGCATGTACAAGGAGAAATTCCTCCTTCACTACAACTTCCCTCCCTACTCAGTCGGTGAGACCGGCCGCATGGGGTCGCCCGGCCGCCGCGAAATCGGTCACGGCAAGCTCGCCTGGCGCGCCATCCGTCCGATGCTGCCGAGCGCTGACCAGTTCCCCTACACGCTGCGCGTCGTCTCGGAGATCACCGAGTCCAACGGTTCGTCGTCGATGGCTACCGTCTGCGGTACCTCGCTGGCGCTGATGGATGCCGGCGTGCCGCTGGCCAAGCCGGTCGCCGGCATCGCCATGGGCCTGATCAAGGAAGGCGAGCGCTTCGCCGTGCTCTCCGACATCCTTGGCGACGAGGATCACCTCGGCGACATGGACTTCAAGGTTGCCGGCACCGAAGGCGGCATCACCTCGCTGCAGATGGACATCAAGATCGATGGCATCACCGAAGAGATCATGAAGATCGCCCTCGGCCAGGCCAAGGACGGCCGCCTGCATATCCTCGGCGAAATGGCTCATGCTCTGACCGGCGCCCGCCCCGAACTCGGCGAGTTCGCGCCGCGCATCGAGGTCATGCACATCCCGACCGACAAGATCCGCGACGTTATCGGTTCGGGCGGCAAGGTCATCCGCGAGATCGTCGAGAAGACCGGCGCCAAGATCAACATCGAGGACGACGGCACGGTGAAGATCGCTTCCTCGAACGCCAAGGAGATCGAGGCGGCGAAGAAGTGGATTCACACCATCGTTGCCGAGCCGGAAGTCGGCGAAATCTACGAAGGCACGGTCGTCAAGACCGCCGACTTCGGCGCCTTCGTCAACTTCTTCGGTCCGCGTGACGGCCTCGTCCACATCTCGCAGCTTGCCAACGACCGGGTCGCCAAGACCTCGGACGTCGTGAAGGAAGGCGACAAGGTCTGGGTCAAGCTGATGGGCTTCGACGAGCGCGGCAAGGTCCGCCTGTCGATGAAAGTCGTCGACCAGGCCACCGGCAAGGAAATCGCGCGCGAGAAGAAGACAGAAGGCGAAGAAGACGCCGCCTGAGCGATCTGACGGCAAATGAGGCGGGCGCGGCTTGGGTCGCGCCCGTTTTTGTTTATGGAGCACGGCTATGTCCGCTGAAGCGCTGAAGACGCTTTTTCATCCGTTCGATGCCGAGGCTCTTTCCCCACCGCGCAAGGGCGAGCACATCCTCTTCATTGGCGCCGAACGCGGCCTGCGCTTGCCGCCGGCTTTCGAGGCCACGCTCAATCTCGTACAGGGCTTCCGTCCGTATTTCCGTGCGTTGCAGGCGGCGGGCTTCACGGTCACGCCGCAATCGACCGGCGACCGTTTTGATGCCTCGCTCGTGCTCGCCGGCCGCCATCGCGGTCAGAACGAACTGCGCATCGCCGAGGCTTTCGAGCGCGTGGCCGAGGGTGGGTTGATCGTCATTGCCGGTGGCAAGGAGGATGGCATCGCCAGCCTGCGCAAACGCGTCGGCGATCTTGCGCCGCTTGATGGCCACATGCCGAAATATCACGGCATCGCCTTCTGGCTGCGCCGCCCGGCCGACACGCAAGCTGCCGCCGCGCTTCGCGCCGCCAATCCCGCCTTGCTGGTTGGGGAGCGGTTCCACACCGCACCCGGCATGTTCTCCTTCGATCGTGTCGATGCCGGTTCAAAACTGCTGGTCGAGAACTTGCCCGGTGATCTGCGTGGCAGTGCCGCCGATTTCTGCGCCGGCTGGGGCTATGTGGCGGCGGAGATGGCTGCCCGCTCGCCGGGCTTGTCAGCCCTCGATCTTTACGAGGCCGATTTCGATGCGCTGGAGGCGGCCAGGGGCAATCTCGGCAATACCGTGGCGCAGGGCTTCTTCTGGATGGATCTGCTCGCCGAGCCTGTCGAGCGCCGTTACGACGTCATCGCCATGAACCCGCCCTTCCATCGCAGCCGTGCGGCGGAGCCGGAGATCGGTGCCGGCATGATCCGCGCGGCAGCCAAGGCCCTGAAGCCCGGTGGACGCCTGTTCATGGTCGCCAACCGGCAGCTTCCTTACGAGCCGGTGCTGTCGGCCGCCTTTGCCAGTCATGCGGAGCTTGCCCGCGACGGCATGTTCAAGGTGTTTGCCGCGCGCAGGTAATGCGGAGCTGCGGGTTATCAATGCAGGTTGGGGACGCGCCTCATGTCGTCGGCGACATGCCCGTCGCCAACGCTGATCTTGAGCGGTGCTGGCCGGCCGAACAGGTAGCCCTGCACCACCTCGCAGCCGGCGGCCCGCAGCAGCGTCGCCTGGCTTTCGGTCTCGACGCCTTCGGCGATGATGCTGACGCCGAGCGCCCGCGACAGCCCGACAATGGTCGACACGACCGCGCCGGAGCTGGCATCCGTATCGATGCGGCTGACGAAGGAACGGTCGATCTTCAGCTTGCCGAACGAGAAGTCGATCAGATAGCTGAGATTGGAATAGCCGGTGCCGAAATCATCGACGGCGACCGAAATGCCCATCTCGGCAAGTTCTTTCAAGATGATGGCCGCGCGGTCGCGGTCCTGCATCATCGCCGTCTCGGTGACTTCCAGTTCCAGCCGTGACGGCTTGATGCCGGTGGCCCGCATCGTGTCGCGCACAATGCCGACGAAGTCCTTGGTCATGAACTGGACCGGCGAGATGTTGACGGCGACGAAACAGTCGTCAGGCAGATGGCGGGCATCGCTGCAGGCCTTGCGCAGCACCCATTCGCCGATCGGGTTGATCATGCCGGTCTCCTCGGCGATCTGGATGAACTCCATCGGCGGGATCATGCCGCGTTCGGGGTGCTTCCAGCGGATCAACGCCTCGTAGCCGACGATGCGGCCGGTCGGGAGGTCGAGCTGCGGCTGATAGTGCAGGTCGAAATCGCCGCGTTCAAAGGCGCTATGCAGCTCGGATTCGACCCATTGGCGATGGTCGGCCACGCGTCCCATCTCGCTGTCGAAGACCGACCAGTTGCCAACCCCTCTGGCACGCGCATTCTGCAGCGCCAAGTTGGAGCGCCGCAGGATAAGGACCGGATCGATACCGTCCTTGGGCATCGCCACGATGCCGACCGACAGGCTCACCGATTGCTGGTGGCTGCCGAGTTCATACGGCTCCATCATCTCGTCGATGAGCCTCTCGACCATGCTTTCCAGGGTTCCCTGGATCAGATGGTCCGGGAGCAGCACCGCGAACTCGCCGGCCCCGATGCGGCCGATCAGGGCGCGCGCGGGCACGCAGTCGTGCAGCCGCCTGGTGAAGGCGCGGATCAGTTCATCGCCCTGGGTATAGCCGATAGCGTCGTTGATCTGCTTGAACCGGTCAATGTCGATGTCGATCAGGAACACCGGTTCCCCGGTGCGGCTTGTCGCGCATGCCGCCTCGGCGATCTTGCCGACCATGGCCGGGCGCGCCAGCAGTCCGGTCAGCTTGTCGAAATGGGTTTCGTTGAAGACGAAATCGGCCGATTCATCGATGCCGGCGAAGAAGGACATTGCCGCCACCGATGCCGCCAGCGCGCAAAGCGCGGCCATGACCGACACCATCATATCAGCCGATATGCCGGCAAACCCGTCGCCGAGACCGTGCTTCAGGCCCCAGATGCCGAGGACGAAACTGCCAATGCCCGAACTTGCTATCGTGAGCAGTCGGAACACGGGTGTTCGCTTCGGGTTGCTGATGCCAGGCATGAAAAGGTCCCCAGATGGGGAGCTCTATAGCGGAATCCTCTTAAAATGAGTTTCCGCGAATGAATCCAATTTTACTGGAGAGGATTATTTTCTTTACTGGCAAAGGACCCCACTTGGGGGACGCTTCAGTCGCGCCCGCCATCCGTCTGCTTCAACTCATCGAGTGTCGGCATTGAGACGATATGATAGCCGGAATCGACATAGTGGATTTCGCCGGTGACACCGGAAGCAAGGTCGGACAGGAGATAGAGCGAGGAGCCGCCGACCTCGTCGATCGTTACGGTCCGGCGCAATGGCGAGTTGCGCTGCTGGTAGGAGAACATGTGGCGCGCGTCAGAAATGCCGGCGCCGGCCAGTGTGCGCACCGGACCGGCCGAGATGCCGTTGACCCGGATGCCGCGTGGGCCGTAGTCGTTGGCGAGGTAGCGCACGCTGGCCTCGAGCCCAGCCTTGGCGACCCCCATGACATTGTAGTTCGGCATGACGCGGACCGAGCCGGCATAAGTCAGCGTGATCATCGAGCCGCCGGCAGTCATCAGCGGCGCGGCGTTGCGCGCCACTTCGGTGAAGGAATAGCAGGAGATCACCATGGTGCGGACGAAATTGTCCCGGCTGGTGTCGGCATAGAGGCCTTTCAATTCGTTCTTGTCTGAAAAGCCGATGGCATGGACGACGAAGTCCAGTCCGCCCCACGCGTTGCCGAGCGTCTCGAACGTGGCGGCGACCGAAGCGCTGTCCTCGACGTCGCAGGGAACGACCAGCGAAGCGCCGAGCTTGTCGGCGAGCGGCTTGACGCGGCGGCCGAAAGCCTCGCCCTGATAGGTGAAGGCGAGTTCCGCCCCATGTTCGGACAATTTCCGGGCGATGCCCCAAGCAATCGAATGATCGTTGGCGACACCCATGACAAGCCCACGCTTGCCCTTCATCAATCCGTCCATGGCCGGCAATCCTAATATAAAAAACTTGGCCTTATGCGGAATAGCGCTGGAAAACGAGCGTTGCGTTGGTGCCGCCGAAACCGAAGGAATTCGACAGAACGGTGTCGATCCCTGCGTTGTCTATGCGCTTGCGCACGATCGGCATGCCCTCGAATTCCGGATCGAGCGTCTCGATATGGGCGCTTTCGCCGATGAAGCCGCCTTGCATCATCAGGATCGAATAGATGGATTCCTGCACGCCTGCCGCGCCCAGCGAATGGCCGGTCAGCGACTTCGTCGACGTGATGAACGGCATCTTCTCGCCGAACACTTCACGGATCGCGCCCATTTCCTTGGAATCCCCGACCGGCGTCGAGGTGCCGTGAGTGTTGATGTAGTCGACCGGCGTGGAAACCGTCGCCAGCGCCTGGCGCATGCAGCGGACCGCGCCTTCGCCCGAGGGCGCGACCATGTCGAAACCGTCCGAGGTCGCGCCATAACCGACGATCTCTGCGTAGATCTTGGCGCCGCGCGCCTTGGCATGTTCCAGCTCTTCCAGCACCAGCACGCCGGCGCCGCCGGCAATGACGAAGCCGTCGCGATTGGCGTCATAGGCGCGCGATGCGGTCGAGGCCCTGTCGTTGAACTTCGACGACATGGCGCCCATGGCGTCGAACAGGTCCGACATCGTCCAGTCGAGATCCTCGTGGCCGCCGGCAAAGACCATGTCCTGCTTGCCCCACTGGATCAGCTCGTAACCATTGCCGATGCAATGCGCCGAGGTCGAGCAGGCCGAGGAGATCGAATAGTTGACGCCATGGATCTTGAACCACGTGGCCAGCGTCGCCGACGCGGTCGACGACATCGCCTTCGGCACCGCGAAGGGACCGATGCGCTTGGGGCTGCCGTTCTTGAGCGTGGTTTCGGCCGCCTCGACGATGGTGCGGGTGGAGGGGCCGCCCGAACCCATGACGATGCCGGTGCGCTCATTGGTGATGTCGCTCTCGCCGAGACCGGCATCCGCGATCGCCTGGTCCATGGCGACGTGATTCCAGGCCGCGCCCTGGCTCAGGAAGCGCATCGCGCGGCGGTCGATCATGGCGGAAGGGTCGAGCGTCGGCGCGCCCCAGACCTGGCAGCGGAAGCCATGCTCGGCAAAGGAATCGGAAAAGCTGATGCCGGATCTGGCGTCATGCAGCGAGGTCTGCACCTCGTTGGCATTGTTGCCGATCGACGACACGATGCCGAGGCCTGTGACTACGACACGTCTCATTCGCAACTCCTTCCAGGGATGCTGGCCAATGGGCGGGCCAGGGCTGCGGTCAAGCGACCGCCGACTGCTTTGACAGGCCGACCTTCAGGTCCGTCGCCGCATATATGGGCTCGCCATCCGCCTTCATCCAGCCATCAGCGATGCCGAGCACCAGCCGGCCGCGCATCACACGCTTGAAATCCACGCCATACTCGACCTTCTTGACCGACGGCGTGACCATGCCCTTGAACTTGACCTCTCCGGTCGACAGCGCCATTCCCCTGCCGGGTTCGCCAAGCCAGCCGAGATAAAAACCCGTCAATTGCCACAGGGCGTCCAGGCCGAGACACCCAGGCATGATCGGATTGCCGATGAAATGACAGGCAAAGAACCACAGGTCGGGCTTGATATCGAATTCCGCGCGGATGAAACCCTTATCGAAGGCGCCGCCGGTCTCGCTGACCTCGGTGATACGATCGAACATCAGCATCGGCGGGTAGGGCAGCTGGGCATTGCCCTCTCCGAACAGCTCGCCGCGGGCGCAGGCCAGCAATTCTTCGTAGTCGTAGCTGGATTTCGAACCCGCCATCAATTTCATCCCCATATCGTCCGGGCGGTAGCGCCCTTGTCGTTGGTGTCCTAACACAATCTGTTTCAGGCCGGAAACCGGCGTTTGCGCTTAACCCGCCAGTCAGCCCGGGTCAATGCGCGCTATTGATCGCATTCGGGCGACAGAATATATGTCAACAGGGGTCCGGTTTCGGCAGACATTCATCTTTTTGCCATTCTGGGCATGTCTTGAAGCGGGACTGTGAGTTTGGACGACCAGATGGACCGGGGCCGCCGGAAGGAAAATGTCGCTGTGGACAAGCGGGTACGTGAAGCCGGCCTGAGGCCGACGCGTCAGCGCATTGCGCTGGCCGACCTGCTTTTCGCCAAGGGCGATCGCCATCTGTCGGCTGAGGAACTGCACGAGGAGGCGCAGGCCGCCGGTGTGCCGGTATCGCTGGCGACCGTTTACAACGCGCTTCACCAGTTTACCCAGGCGGGGCTGCTGCGCATCCTCGCCGTCGAGGGTTCCAAGACCTACTTCGACACCAATACCTCCGACCACCACCATTTCTATATCGAAGGCGAAAACAGGATATTCGACATCGCCAACGGCCCGGTCACGGTCACCAACCTGCCGGACCCGCCCGAAGGCATGGAAATCGCCAATGTCGATATCGTGGTGAGGCTGCGTCCCAAGCGTCCGGAATGACCGGCGTGGCAGGAATAATCGGTCTGGCCAGGGTAATCAGCCAGGCCCAAATAATCGGTCTGGCCCGAATAATCGGTCTGGCCCGAATAATCGGTCTGGCCCGAATAATCGGTCTGGCCCGAATAATCGGTCTGGCCCGAATAATCGGTCTGGGATGAAGCCCCTCGATTGGATAGTCCGGCTCGAATGGGCTGTCGTGGCGGCGGTTGCGGTCGTCTTCTATGGTGCGACAGGCGTCTCCTGGTGGCTCTTAGCGTTGCTCATCCTGGCGCCGGACCTCTCGATGCTGGGTTATCTCGGTGGCCCGCGCATCGGCGCCATCGCCTACAACGCCTTGCACACCCTGATCGTACCGGTGCTTCTGCTGCTTGCCGGGCATCTCGCCGGCAGTGCGGTCGGCAGCGCCGTCGCACTGATCTGGATCGCCCATATCGCGATCGACCGTGCACTGGGTTACGGCTTGAAGCTGTCGACAGGATTTCAGGACACCCATCTTGGCCCCATCGGGCGCAAACGCGAGACGTTCAGTCCTTGACCCGCTCGCCCGGATAAGCGCCCCAGACGACCGACTGGGCAAGCCAGCCGGTGTGGCCGTCGAGCGTCATTTCGCACCACTGGCCGTCGCAGGACTTGATCATGCCCATCACGCCGGGTTCGACGATCGCCACCACCCTGGCATCCTTGTCGGGACCTTTCAGAAGATTGATCTGGCCGCCCTTGCCGCGCTGCCAGGGCGCGATGATCGCTGTGCGCCGGCCCGAAAGCAGCGACTGGTTGATCCATCCTTCCGAGCCGTCGGCGTCGCGCACCCGCCGCCACGTATCGAACTCCTGGATGATCTCCATCGGCAGGCCAGCCTTCATATACATCCAGTCGACGGAATAGTTGGCGCCGGGGCCGACGCGCGAGTTGACGCGGCCGGATTTCAGGCTGACGAATCGCGGCAGCGGCAGCCCGCTCGGTCCGAGCGTGATGGCGCTCTGGGCTGGGGCGGCCGCGCTCTGCGCGCCGGCAAGCGGAGAATAGAGGAGAGCGCCGAGAAATGCTGCGCTGAGGGCCAGGCGAAGCGACGCGAAACCAGACACTTTCGTTCCTTTCGGCGCCGGCCCGACGGCTGCGGCACCCCTTTTTCTTTGTCTTCGGCGGCACCGCTTGTTACATGGGTAAATCGGCTGCCGCGACCAGCTTTCAGTTTCGCCGGTCTTGGTTAAAGAGGTCTCAACGAGGGAAACAATGCCAGGCAAAAAGAAGCCTCTCGTGGTCATCACGCGAAAGCTGCCCGATCCGGTCGAGACCCGCATGCGCGAACTGTTCGACGCAAGGCTGAATGTCGAGGACAGGCCGATGACGCAGCCGGAACTGGTCGCCGCGGTCAAGGAAGCCGACGTGCTGGTACCGACCGTGACCGACCAGATCGATGCCGCACTGATCGCCCAGGCCGGCGACAACCTCAAGCTGATCGCCAATTTCGGCAATGGCGTCGACAAGATCGACGTGGCGGCGGCGGCCAAGAAAGGCATCACCGTCACCAACACGCCCAATGTGCTCACCGAAGATACCGCCGACATGACGATGGCGCTGATGCTGGCCGTACCGCGCCGGCTGGCGGAAGGCGCCAGCGTGCTTACCGGCGACAAGAAATGGGCCGGCTGGTCGCCGACCTGGATGCTTGGCCGGCGCATCTGGGGGAAACGGCTCGGCATTGTCGGCATGGGCCGCATTGGCACCGCCGTTGCCAAGCGGGCCAAGGCTTTCGGCTTGTCCATCCACTATCACAACCGGCATCGCGTGCTGCCGGCGGTCGAAGATGGACTGGAGGCGACCTATTGGGAGAGTCTCGACCAGATGCTCGCCCGCATGGACATCATCTCGGTCAATTGTCCGTCGACGCCGGCGACCTTCCATCTTCTGTCAGCACGGCGGCTGGCGTTGCTGCAGCCCACCGCCTACATCGTCAACACCGCCCGCGGCGACATCATCGACGAAGAAGCTCTGGTCAAGCTGATCCAGGACGGCAAGATCGCCGGCGCCGGCCTCGACGTTTACGAGCACGAGCCGGCCCTGAACGGCAAGCTCTTGAAGCTCGCCGCCAGGAACAAGGTCGTGCTTCTGCCGCATATGGGCTCGGCCACGCTCGAGGGCCGTATCGACATGGGCGAGAAGGTCATCATCAATATCCGCGCCTTCGTCGATGGCCATCGCCCGCCGGACCGCGTGCTGCCGCTCAGAACCTGAAAACCGTCCAGGCGTCGGCTCGCCGTTTATGAGATCGTTTTGCGCATGGTGATGGACGTCGGCCTGTCATAACCCTCATGCGCCGTTCGTTCGGTCTCGCGAAAGCCGAGCCGGGCAAAGGCGGCATGATTTGCGGTGAGCTCGATCCTCGTCTCGAGCTCGATGGCGGCTTTGCCGCGGCTGCGGGCCAGATCTTCGGCCGCTTGCATCAGCCGCCGGCCAATGCCTTGCCCTTGCCGGTCCGGGGCGACGGCGAGCTTGCCGATATAAAAACCGTCAACCCTTTCAAGAGCAAAAACGCAGCCCACGATTCTGTCGTCGCCGTCGAGCGCCAGAAAGCCCGTCTCCCGCAGGGCCTTGGCGCGTAGCGCATCGACTGTGAGCAGGTGAGCCGACGACGGCGGGTCGATGATGCCGTCCATGAAGGCGAAGGCACGCATGATGAGGGCAAGCACATCACCCCAGCGGCAGAAATCGGCCGGGATCTGCGTGATCGAAATACGGGATTGTTCCAAGATCAGCGTCTCTTGTAGCGGATCGTCTCGAAACGCGCGGCCAGCGCATCATAGAGCAGCAGCCGGCCGATCAGCGGCTCGCCTATGCCGGTCACCAGCTTGATCGCCTCCATCGCCTGCAGCGTGCCGATGATCCCCGTCAGTGCGCCGAGCACCCCGGCCTCCGCACAGGACGGCACCAGGCCCGGCGGCGGGGCTTCGGGAAACAGATCCCGATAGCTCGGGTTTGGCTTGCCGTCGCTGCCGTTTTCGAAAGGCTTCAGCACGGTCACCGAGCCGTCGAAACGTCCGACGGCTGCATGCACCAGCGGCTTCCCTTCGGCCGCGCAGGCATCGGCCACCACATAACGCGTCTCGAAATTATCGGACCCATCGACGACGATATCGTACTTGGCGACGAGGGCAGGGGCGTTCTCCGCGGTCAGCCGGAATGTGTGCGTTTCGACTGATATGTTGGGATTGATACGGGCGATTGCCGCCTCGGCGCTCTGGGTTTTCAGCATGCCGATCGTGTCGGTGCCATGGATGACCTGGCGTTGCAGGTTGGAGAGCGAAACTGTGTCGTCGTCGATCACGCCGAGCGTGCCGACGCCGGCCGCGGCGAGATATTCAAGCACCGGCGCACCGAGCCCGCCGGCGCCGATCACCAGGACCCGCGCCTGCTTGAGCTTCTGCTGGCCCGCGCCGCCGACCTCCGGCAGCACGATGTGACGGGCATAACGTTCGATCTCGTCGGCGGTGAGCGCAGTGGTCATATCAGGACCATATAGCGGCCGAAAAACCTTGTCAGGGGTCTTCGGTTGGCCCAACCGTGCCATGGTCGACCGTCAGGAACTGCGCGCGGCCATGCAGGCTGGAAAACAGCGCCGCATCGGTTCCCGTCATGAAAGCCTGGCAGTTCAGTTCCTCCAGGATCGAGAACAGTGCCGCGCGCCGTCCGGCATCGAGGTGCGCCGCGATCTCGTCGAGCAGCAGGATCGGCGTCAGGCCGGACATTTCGCCGGTCAGCCGGGCATGCGACAGCACGATACCGACCAGCAGTGCCTTCTGTTCGCCGGTCGAGCAAAGTTCGGCCGGCATGGCCTTGGGCCGGTGCCGGACCACGAGGTCCGAGCGGTGCGGGCCCTCGAGGGTGCGTCCGGCGGCACGGTCACGGTCTCGGCCATCGGCAAGCGCCCGTCGGAACCGCTCCTCGACATCGACCGCCGGTGCATTGGCAATCTCGGCCTCCAGGTCACCCGAAAGGCCGATATCGGCCTGCGGAAATGGCCCCGTGTCGGGCAACCTGCCGATCATGGCGGCCAGCAGCCGCACCATTTCGGCGCGCGCCGCGGCGATCGCCACGCCGGTCTCCGCCATCTGCGTCTCTATCGCTTCGAACCAGCCGGCATCGCGTGAGCCTTCCGTCAGCAAACGGTTACGGCCCCGCATCGCCTTCTCGTAGTCGAGCGCACGCTGGCCGTGTCCGGGATCGATCGCCAGCACCAGCCGGTCGAGAAAGCGCCGGCGATCCGCGGCCGGTCCGGTGAACAACGAATCCATCGCCGGCGTCAGCCACACGACCCGCAGCCACTCCAGCATGTCCTCGGCCCGGGCGGCGGCTCCGTTTATACGCACCCGCCTGCCGCTCTCCGCCGTGTCGCCTCCGGAAATGCCGGTGCCGATCTCGACCTCGCCGTAAGGTCCGTCGAGCCGCGCATGCAGGGCAAAGCCGCCATCGCCACCCTCACGGGCCACATCTGCGTAAGGCGCGCGGCGCAAGCCGCGCCCCGGGGTCAAAAAGGAGATCGCTTCGAGGAGATTGGTCTTGCCGGCACCATTGTCGCCGGAAAAGACCACGGCGCCCGGAGCAAAATCTATCGCCAGGCTCGCGTAGTTGCGAAAATTGGTAAGCGTAAGCTTACTTATGTGGGTTTGTGCCGGCAACCGCTATCCGCCTTGGAAGTCACCGCAACCAATATCCGCCGCCGGTCGTATCGTCAGGCGACGCCGGTCCGGCTATACTCGCATCGGCATCAGCACGTAAAGCGCGGTCTCGTCGGCCATGTCGTGGATCAGTGTCGGCGAACCGGCATCGGCCAGCATGAATTTGGCTTCCGTGCCGGTCAGCTGCGCGGCGACATCGAGCAGATATTTCGCGTTGAAGCCGATCTCGATCGGGTCGGACGAATAGTCTGCAGCCAGTTCTTCCGTGGCGCTGCCTGAATCCGGATTGTTGACGGCAAGCGTCACCTGGCCTTCGCTGATCGAGAGCTTCACCGCGCGGCCGCGTTCGGAGGAGATGGTCGAGACGCGGTCGACCGCGGCAGCGAAGCTCTGGCGGTCGAGGATCAGCTTCTTGTCGTTGCCGGTCGGAATGACGCGCTGATAGTCCGGGAAGGTGCCGTCGATCAGCTTCGAGGTCAGGACGACGCTGCCGATGGTGAAGCGGATCTTGGTGTCGGACAGTTCGGTGGTCACGGCGACATCCGGATCGTCGACCAGCTTCTGCAACTCACTCACCGTCTTGCGTGGAATGATGATGCCCGGCATGCCCTCCGAACCCGCCGGGGCGTCGATCTCGGCGCGCGCCAGGCGATGGCCGTCGGTTGCCACCGAGCGCAGCTTCAGCTTGCCACCGACTTCATGCGTGTGCAGGTAGATACCATTGAGATAGTAGCGCGTCTCCTCGGTGGAGATGGCGAACTGCGTCTTCTCGATCAGGCCCTTCAACGCCACCGCATCGAGACGGAAAATATGCGAGAAGGATCCCGCCGAAAGCTCGGGGAAGTCGGATTGCGGCAGGCACTGCAGGCGGAAGCTGGAGCGGCCCGACGTAACCGTCATGGCGTTGCCGTCCTCATCCGTCTTCAGCATCACCTCGGCGCCGTCTGAAAGCTTGCGCACGATGTCATAGAGCAAGTGCGCGGGGACGGTCGTCGCGCCGCCGCGCTCGACCTTGGCGGGCGTCGCTTCCGTCACCTCCAGGTCGAGGTCGGTGGCCTTCATTTCGAGGCTGGCGCCTTCGGCGCTGAGCAGCACGTTGGACAGGATCGGTATGGTGTTGCGCCGTTCGACCACGCGGTGGACGTGGTTAAGCGACTTCAGGAGATTTGACCGTTCCAGGATAACACGCATGACGAAACAGGCTCGCTTGAATGAATGAACGGGTCTCCGGCTACCGGCGCCCCGCAAAAGGTCTGAACAGGCTTCAGAATCTACGCAAACTGACAGGAAAAAACCAGTGAGCGCAAGCCCGCGCCACCGGTTCGGGCCGGTTACGCGGGCTTTCTGGGGATAAAGCTGGCCAACCCTGCAAGCGGGCCGTTCTGGCCGGTCAGGCCTGGTCGTTGATCAGCCTTCTCAGCAATTCCAGTTCCTGCGCCAGCGTGTTGTCATTGCCGGACAGGTCCTCGATCTTGCGCACGGCGTGCAGCACCGTCGTGTGGTCGCGGCCGCCGAAACGCCGCCCGATCTCCGGCAGCGAGCGCGGCGTCATCACCTTCGACAGGTACATGGCGACCTGCCGCGGCTTGACGATGGTGCGCGTGCGCCGGTTGGACAGCAATTCCGTCTTCGAGACGTTGTAGTGGCGCGCGACGATGCGCTGGATGTCCTCGATGCGGACCCGCTTCGGCTCGCCCGTGCGATAGATATGGCCGAGGATCTCGTCGATGCGGTCGATGGTGATCTGCGGCTCGAACGACTGGCGAAACAAGAGCTGGTTGAAGGCGCCTTCCAGTTCACGTCCGCTACCGGTCACGGTGCGGGCAACGTGGTTGAGGATCTCTTCGGAAATGTCGAGCGATGCATCGTCGATCCTGGCTGTGGCCAGGCGCAGTTTGAGCATGCCGAGCCGCATGGCGAAATCGGGTGCCGACATTTCGAGCGCGACGCCGCCATTGAGGCGCGAACGGACCCGCGGCTCGAGCGATTCCAGCTCCGACGGTGGCCGGTCGGCCGCGACGACGACCTGCTTGGCGCTGTCGAGCAGCATATTGATCAGATGGCAGAATTCATGCTGGATCGACTTGCCCTGCAGGAACTGCATGTCGTCGATGATCAGGAGGTCGATGTCGCGCAGCTGCTCCTTGAGCGTCAATGCGTTGTTGTCGCGGATCGCCGTGGCGAAGCGCCACATGAAATACTCGGCGGTGAGATAGACGACGCGCGACTTCGGGTTCTGCTTCAGCGATTCCGCGGCGATGGCTTGCAAGAGGTGCGTCTTGCCGAGCCCGACGGTGGCATGCAGGAAAAGCGGATTGAAGCGCACCGCGCTCGACTGAGATTCCGCCACGGCCTTGGCGGCGGCGAAGGCGACGCGGTTCGAGGGCCCTTCGATGAAGGAGCCGAACGTGTAACGCGGATCAAGCGGTGATCCCAGCACATTGTGGCGGAACTCGCTCTCGACCGGCACACCCGGACGCGGCACGGGAGACCGCTCCACCCTGCCTGGGCTGACCGTGCCGGCGGCCAGCGCCGTCTGCGTCTGCCGCGTCATCTTGCGCGCCGGCGCCAATTCCGGTTCAGGCTGGCTGCGCCCCTGACGGGTCGCGGTGCGCACGATGATCTCGATCTTGAGAAGCTCGGGATCCTCGTGCTTCCACAGCTCGGAAATGAGATCGTGATAGTGGCCGTTGATCCACGAGCGCAGGAACGCGGTGGGCACGGAGATGCGGACAATGCCCTTGGAAACTTCCGCGACCTTCATGCGGCCGAACCAGCTGGAATAGACTTCGGTTCCCAGGCGCGCCTTCAACTGGGCCTTGACCCGGTCGAACTTCTGTTCCGCGTCGCTGGAGACCGCCATCTCGTTTGCTCCGATCAAAGTTCCAGGAAATGGGAGGTCGCCCGTAAGCTCCCTTTCGATGCCGCTCTGCATGATCGAGTTCCTTGCCTTTCTGTACCTGTTTTTCGCTGGGGATGCGCCTCCTGCATCCTTTTCCAGCGACCGTGTCTTCGCTACGATGCCCGTTGCCGCCGCCGGCAATGAACGTCGCCCACCATCCAAGGGAACCGGTGCCGGCTCATGGAAGCCAGCCCGCGTTTGGGTATGTCAGGGCAATACAACACCGTCCGGCGAAAGAGCGCCGGCGCGCCGTCCTACCTGCCATGTCTAGTTACGCCAGTCCCCTACCGTATCGAAAAAGAGCAAACCATCCCCATCCGCGGACTTGATCCGCGTCGCAAATCCCGCCAATTTAAGCTGGCCCGCGTCAGACTGGTTAAGGGCCAGAGGCCCGTCCCTTTCGATAGATCGACATTACCGAAATCGCTGTGGATAGGGCAAGGCCACGTCTAACGGATTTTTAAGGAATCTGGTTACCTCGGGCGGGTTGGAGCGCCATGCCGCAGTGCTGTATTTTGACAAAGCCATTGTGATTCAAACCCTTTTCCGACGAATATGAAAAAGCCGGACCGGCGCGAAATTTTCTGAAATAATTCACTTGACAGCCAGTTGTCCTCCCGTCCCTTCGGCGCGTTGTGGACAAGCTGTGGATGACCGCCGCTAACTATTGGAAAAGTATCAATTATTTCTGGCGAACATGGTTTTTTAAGTCGACGCTTTTCAAGCGTTCCGATCATCAGTGGGCATGAATGTGCCGGCAAACCATTTCAAACTGTGGACTCTGCATTTGCAGTTGTTTCCGGCTATTCTTTTTAAGTACTTGCCGGCAAACGAAAAAACCCGGCGCGATCGGCCGGGTTCGAAGAAGATCGTCCTGAGAAGGCGATGTCAGGCCGACAGCACCTTGAGGCGCTGGGCGAGGCGCGACACCTTGCGGGACGCCGTGTTCTTGTGGATCACGCCCTTGGTCGCGGCGCGCATCAATTCCGGCTCGGCAGCCTTGAAGGCGGCCTGTGCGGCGGCCTTGTCGCCCGAGGCGAGTGCCTCCTCGACCTGGCGGACGTAGGTGCGGACGCGCGAGCGGCGGTTCTTGTTGATCGCCGCGCGGCGGGCGATCTTGCGCGTTGCCTTTTTGGCCGAGGATGTGTTGGCCATGATGCCTCTCTTCTGATCTGGTCGGCGCACGCGGCGTGCCGCAGGGCGCAAAAAACAAGCGGGCAGCCACGGGGCCACCTCGGTTGGTGCGGCTTATAGTTCAGCTTTTCCGGCGCGTCAACGCCGCCTGGCGTTCTTTTTGGCCGATGCCACGGGTTTCGGTCGCTGACCCCCGACGCCCTACCGGTTGGTGAAATTCGGCTTCCGCTTTTCGGTGAATGCCGCCATGCCTTCCTTCTGGTCTTCGAGCGCGAAAAGCGAATGGAACAGGCGGCGTTCGAAGCGCAATCCTTCGGCAAGCGTCGTCTCATAAGCCCGGTTGACGGCTTCCTTGGCCATCATCACCGACGGCAGCGAGAAATCGGCGATTTTGGCCGCCGCCTTGACGGCCTCCTCGACCAGCTCGCCGGCCGGAACGACCCGCGACACAAGGCCCGAACGTTCGGCCTCTGCGGCATCCATCATCCGTCCGGTCAGGCACATGTCCATCGCTTTCGATTTACCGACGAACCGGGTCAGGCGTTGCGACCCGCCCATGCCGGGAATGACACCGAGCGTGATCTCCGGCTGGCCGAATTTCGCCGTGTCGGCGGCAATGATGAAATCGCACATCATCGCCAGTTCGCACCCGCCACCGAGCGCATAGCCGGCCACCGCCGCTATGATCGGCTTTCGCGCCCGCGTGAACTCTTCCCAGCCGACGAAGAAGTCCTGGCTGTAGGCATCCACATAGGAGATTGCCTGCATCTCCTTGATGTCGGCACCCGCGGCAAAGGCCTTGTCGGAGCCGGTAACAACCATGGCGCCGATGCCAGGATCGGCACAGAAAACGTTCACGGCTGCGACGAGTTCGGCGAGGATCTGGGAATTCAACGCGTTGAGCGCCTTTGGCCGGTTCAGCGTGATCAGTCCGACCTTACCGCGCCTCTCGGTGATGATCGTCTCATAAGCCATTGGCTGTTCCTCCTTGCTCGACACCGGTCTAGCTCACGTCTGACAGGTCCGGCAATAGAAGGTCGAGCGACCGCTCTGCACGATACGTTCGACATGGCCGCCGCAGCCGGGCTTGGGGCAAGGCTCACCCTCGCGGTCGTAGACGGCGAAGGAATGCTGGAAATAACCCAGCGATCCATCGGTGTGCATATAGTCGCGCAGTGAAGACCCGCCGGCCGCGATGGCATCTGATATGACCGAGCGGATCGCCTCGGCGAGGCGTTCGGTTTGTTCCCTGGCCTTCTTGCCTGGCCTGGCGATGGTGCCCGCCTCACGTAGCGGTGACAGGCCGGCGCGCCAGAGCGCCTCGGAGACATATATATTGCCTAAGCCGGCGATCAGCCTTTGGTCGAGAAGCGCTGCCTTGAGCGGCGATCTGCGGCCTTTCAGCAACGAGGCAAGCAGAACGCCGTCCAGCGCATTGCCGGTGGGTTCGACGCCCAGTCCGGCGAGCATCGGATGCGTCTCCGGCGGCTCTTGCGCAAACAGCATGAAACCGAAGCGGCGCGGATCGTTGAAGATCACACGTGACCGCCCGCCGGCGGCGGAAACGACATGGAACACGACATGATCGTGTGCCGCGCTCTTCGAGCGCTCATGGTGGAACACGCCAGGTGTCTCGTCGTCGTCGCCGGTCTCGATGCGAAAGGAGCCGGACATGCCGAGATGGCAGATCAGCACCGGACCGCCCAGCATATGCATGGTCAGATATTTGGCCCGCCGTCCAAGCGCCGTGATCGTCCTGCCGGTCAGCCGCTCCGAAAACCGTTCGGGGAAGGGGAACCGCAGGTCGGGCCGTCTCATCTCGACCTCGGCCAGGTGGGCACCTTCCAGGACCGGCCGCAGACCGCGCCGGACCGTTTCGACTTCGGGTAATTCAGGCATGGCCGCCAATCGAGGCATAAAAGGATATGCCGTTGCGGCCGCGCGTCAGCGCGAGATGTTCGGCAACGGTCTCGCCGATATCGGCAAATGTCGCCCTAAGGCCTATGTCGCCGCCTTTGAGGCCGGGTCCAGTGCCGATGACCGGAATGCGCTCACGCGTATGATCGGTGCCGCGCCAGGTCGGATCGTTGCCGTGATCGGCGGTCAGGATGAGAAGGTCGCCCTGCTTCAGCTTCGCGAAGGCCTCCGGCAGTCTCCGGTCGAAGGCCTCGAGCGCGGCGGCATAACCGGCGACGTCGCGGCGATGGCCGAATTCGGTATCGAAATCGACGAAATTGGCGAAGACGAGGTCGCCGTCGGTGGCCTCGTCCATCGCGACCAGCGCCTGGTCGAACATGGCCATGTTGCCCGCGGCCTTGCGGACTTGCGAGATCCCGCGATGGGCGAAGATGTCGCCGATCTTGCCGACGGCGATGACGCGGCTGCCGCGCGCCGTCAGCCGGTCGAGCAATGTCGGCTCGGGTGGCGGCACGGCGTAGTCGTGGCGATTATAGGTTCGCTCGAACGTGGCTGATGTCTCGCCGACGAAGGGGCGCGCGATCACCCGTCCGATCCTCAGCGGGTCGACCAGCCGGCGCACCACCTGACACAATTCATAGAGCCGCTCCAGGCCGAAATGGACCTCATGCGCGGCGATCTGCAGGACGGAATCGACAGACGTGTAGCAAATCGGCTTGCCGGTGCGGATATGTTCCTCGCCGAACCGCTCGATGATCTCGGTCCCTGGCGCATGGCAATTGCCGAGAATGCCGGGCACCTTGCCCTCGCGGATGATCGCCTCGGTCAGGTCGGCCGGGAAGGCGGGAACCGTGTCGGGGAAATAACCCCAGTCGAAGCGCACCGGCAGGCCTGCGATCTCCCAGTGGCCGGAAGGTGTGTCCTTGCCGCTCGAAATCTCTTGCGCCGCGCCATGGAAGGCATTGGCGAGCAGGTCCGTCCCGAAATGCGTAAACCCCAGTCCTGTCGCGGTCTCGGCCGCCTCGCCAAGTCCCAGCGATGCCATATTGGGGACGAACAGCGGTCCCTGACGAAGCCCTTCGCGATCCGCGCGCCCTTCGGCGCAGGCTTCGGCGATGTGCGCCAGCGTGTTGGCGCCGGCATCTCCATAGCTTTCAGCGTCGGCCGCGCCGCCGATGCCGAAGGAATCCAGGACGAAGAGGAAAGCACGCGCCATCGGGTCATTTGTTGCCAGTGTGGACACCCAGACATAGGGTTCCGCAGCGGCCTTGGCAATTCCGAAACCAAACGGCAACGGCTTGGCGCGATAGTCATGTCGCCCAAAAGTGCGCAGCGGTTTTGGGGATAACGACATGGATAAGCTAGGAATCCATGTCGCCCAAAAGTGCGCAGCGGTTTTGGGGATAACGACATGACAGGCTAGGGATCCATGTCGCCCCAATGTGCCTGGCGGTCTTGGCAACGAGATTCACACAACGATCAGGTGTTGTGACGAGGGATCCATGGACGGAACAAGACGCGGGACGGTCCTGTCGACTGCGCTCAAGGCATCGACCGCCTTCATGGCGGTGAACGCGTTCTGGTGCGGACCGGCGTGGGCAGACTGGCGCGATGATATCGGCACATTTCGCATCGGCATCGTTGCCGAGCCCGGCGCCGGCAACACCGTTCCGGGGCTGGCGGTGTTGACGCAAGCCTTTACCAATGCGCTCGGCATGAAGGTCGAGTTCGTCGTTGCCCGCGATTATGCGGCACTGATCGAGGGACAGGCCAATGCCCGGATCGAATACGCCATCTATTCGGCGACCGCCTACGCCACGGCGCTGCAACGCTGCGGATGCATCGAGCCGCTCGTGGCTCCGGTCGATTCCGACGGTGTGGCCGGCATCCGCTCGGTACTGCTGACCAGGGATGGCAAACTGCGCGGCTTGGCCGATATGGGGGCCCACCGGGTCGCCATGCCGCCGCTGGACACCGTCGGCGGTTCGCTTTTGCCCTTGGCGGGGTTGGCTGCCGAACACGTCGAGATCGCCGAAGATGCACGGTTTCTTGTCCATGCCCCTTCGGCGTCGGCGGCCGAAACCATGCTCGTCGACGGCGAGGCCGACGCCATGTTCGGCTGGGTGAGGGCAGCGGCCGACGGCCAGCCGCGGCTGTCAGGGGGCACGCAGGCAAGGCTCGAGGCATCAGGCCTTTCGGCGTCGGCCCTTCAGGTTGTGTGGACGTCGGGTCTGCTGAGATACGGTCCCCATGCGGTGCGCAGCGATCTCGATCCGGAAGCCAAGCGTCGGCTGACCGTGTTCCTCACCAACCTCAAATCAACGACGCCGGATGTCTACGATCTTCTGGAATCGAAGCATGCCGGCGGCTTCATGCCCGTGGTTTCAAAAGATTATGCCACGGCGGAGGCCATCGTGCGCCTGGTGTCGGTCGATGGTGGGCGGCGATAAGGTCTTCAGCAGTCGCCGCAAGGAATCGTGACGCTCCTGCGGGGGCGCAGATAATAGGTTTCGCCCATCGGGATCGCCGTTGTGAGAGATTGGGTCATTCCAAGCTTCTGCTGGCTGTCCGTCGTCCAGCCGATGATCGGCAAATAGTTGAGATTGCTCTCGACGCGGATGAGGAAGGTGCCGGCGACCTTGAGCGTTGCCGGAACCGTGGTCGCGGTGCCGGCGGTGGCTCCGACGCCGTTCACACCGTTGACCACCTTGCGCGACCACACCACCAGCACCCTCGGCGTGGCATCGGTGGTGACCTGTATGGCCGTGATGGTGATGTCCGGCGTCGAGCGATTGTAGGGTTGAAGGGTTACGCTGCCGATCTTCATGATGGCATCGAGCTCCGCCTTGACGATACTCGGCTGTTGCGTCACGAGATCGGCGACCATGCTGCCGACACGGCTGACCTTCTTGCTTGTCTCTATGGCCTGCGAAGCCTCCAAGGTCATGAAATACATGACCAGCAGGATAGGCGCGATAAGCGCGAACTCGACCGCCGCGACGCCGCGGCGATCGGACCAGAACCGGACCGATTTGGCCCAGAGCCCTGCAATTCCCAGATGTGCCCCCGCACGCATCATACTCGTTGCCTTTTTTCTTGTTGGTGCTTGCGTGATAGTCTCAATTGTCGAACGGCTCGTTCTGCCAGGTCACTGAAGCGAAATGCAGGGTTTTGTTACCCCCCATCGACTGCGCCATCAGGTCGGTCATGATCGGCCATTTGTAAAAGACCCGCAGCATGTTCTTTGATTCCGCCGCACCCGCCGTGACGGTAAAGGGCACATCGGCGCCGCTGTTCGTCAGCTTGATGTCACCGCCCTGAATCCTGAAGCCGGCCAAAGCCGCGTCGGCGAACGCCGTATACTGGCGAAGATCGACGCTCAACTGATTGGGACAATCCTGGGAAACGATGATTTCCAGCTTGTCGCAGATCATGTTCTTCAAACTATCTCCGGCGATGTCGGCGGCCCTTAACTGGCCGGTGCGCAGCCGGCGTGCGACATCGTCCGTGATGTTGGCCATCACCTCCTGGCTGGCAAACGAGATGCAGCTTTCGAGGATGGCGAACACCAGGAGTGCGAACGGCATTGCAAGCAGCGCGAACTCCAGCGCCGTGCTGCCGCGCCGGTCGCGCACGAAGCGCCTGAAAGATCTGGTGCGCTCCATCTTGTGCTGACCTGTCGAGCTGAATTCCATGCTCATGCGATGTTCCTGCCATCCCTGGACGGTGCTGACAGGTCTACTAGCGCAAACCAATTGAGGTCCGGTTTGAATGATCGTTAAAGTCGGCGCGGGCGTTTTAACCAGGCGGTAACCTGGGCCATGGCGCACTCCGTGCAGCCTATTTGCTGAGGTTCATCTCGGCTTCGGACGATTTCTCCGCCTCGCTCTTGTAGGAGCTTTCGCAATAGGGTGTGCACGACATGGTCTGGACATCCGCGCGCCGGTAAATGCGAACCGACGAGGCTGCCTGGCGGACCACGGTAACCTGTGCGTCGACGATTGGGCTGCCGTCCGGGTCGAGAACGACGAGATTGGTGACACCGAAACCCTTGCCGGTGAGCACGATCGTCGAGGCATCCTGGACGGAAGCGTCGGCAATTGCCGGGTTGCCCACGACGATCGTATCGGCGGGGCGCGACAGTTTCACGATCTTGGCCTGATTCATGGTGACCTCGATGTCGGCGCCAGCCCTGGCGGGCGTAATCAAGCTGGCGGCGACAAGAAGCGCGGCAATCAGGATTGAGGATTTCGGCACGGCCATCAAGGCGCTCCACGCAAGCGGACTGTTCAACGGAACATGAACGAGATTGGTGAACCAACGGTTAAGTCGCTTGCCGCCGCCGGATGTAGCGGTCGGCATGGCTACCCGCATGGCCCGATGCGCGCAGGGCTCGCAAGCTTCCCCAAGCCCTTGCCTTTTACGGCGTTGACCCGCGAAACGGAATATTGGCCAGCGCTTAGTGTGGAGTTAACCACGCACTCGGTTCGAGCCGGGAAAGGAATCGGTAAGGCTGTTTATTAAGCCGATTGAAAGAGCTTCTCCCTAGATTGCCAGCATCCGATCAACCATCACAGAAGTTGACGGAAGTGCTGTAACACGTGGAGTAGGAGCTCTCGAATGTCTAATCTCATCGCACGTTTCGTGAAGGACGAATCCGGCGCGACCGCTATCGAATATGGTCTGATCGCCGCTCTCATCGCGCTTGCCATCATCACCGGCGCCGGCGCCCTCGGCAATGCAATCAATGCCAAGTTTACCACTATCGGTACCGCGATGAACACCGCAGGCAGCGGCAGCTAATCTGTCGTATTGCTGAACACCCAGACTGCATTCTGAACAAGGGCCGCCGCGTTGCGGCCCTTGTTCTATGCCGCTGCCAATACCAGTCGTCTTTTCGTTCCGGGCCTCATCAATCGTTAATCGAACATGCCTAGATTGAGCCCCGTGGAATCCGACAATAGGCATAGCCTCGATGCTTGAAGCCCTGATCTTCGTCGTCTTTCCGTTCTGCATGCTGTTTGCAGCGATCTCCGACATGCTGTCGATGACGATCGCCAATCGCGTGCCGGTGCTGCTTGTCGCCGTCTTCGCGCTGGTGGCGCCGCTGACGGGCATGGAATGGGCGGTTTACGGCTGGCATTTCGCCGCCGGCGCCATTGTCCTGGCCGTGACATTCGGTCTGTTCGCCTTGGGTGGCATGGGCGGTGGCGACGCCAAGCTGCTGGCCGCCACGGCCGTGTGGATGGGGCTCAACGTCCATCTCGTCGAATATCTTGTCGCTTCGACAATCATCGGCGGCCTTCTGACAATCGCGATCCTGTTTTACCGGAAATCGTCTCTGGCGATGTTCACCGGACGCAATCCATTCCTGCGTCATTTTGCGGAAGAATCAGCCGGTGTTCCCTACGGGATCGCGCTCGGCCTGGGAGGCCTGCTGACCTATCCCGATTCCCCCTTGATGGTGTGGGCGCTGGCAAGGCTGGCGAGCCGAATTCCTTAAATTTTCGTCGGCCGACATGCCTTGCACGTCGGCTTTGCGGAGCGGCCGCCCAGCATTTCCGCGCCTCACGGCGCGATCCATTCTAATTTATATAAACCTTAAATTAATCACGATCGTAAGCATTGCATTAACCTTGTTTTGACGATTGCCGCTGCAAAGTCCGGCTTGGCTAGGTTGGTTTGCCAGGGGCGAGGGTTCGGACAGATGCCAGCATCCCGATTGATTATTCTGAGCGTGGCGGTGGCCGCGGCGGGCGGTGCTGGCTATGTTGCGAAAAACATGGTCGCTCCGCCGCCTCAGGTCGTCGTCGATTCTGGCCCCCAGGCCCCCGCGGTGGCCCTGCAGGACGTGCTTGTGCTCTCGGGCGATGTCGCAATGGGCAACGCGCTCGAGAACAACATAAGCTGGCAATCCTGGCCTGCTGACGGCATCAACGCGAATTTCATCACCAAGGCCACAGCTCCCGATGCCCTGGAGAAGCTGAAAGGGTCGATTGCCCGTGTGCCGATGTATGCCGGCGAGCCCGTGCGGCGCTCCAAGCTGATCGGCGAGGGACAAAGCTTCATGTCGTCCATCCTGCCGTCCGGCATGCGGGCGGTCGCAACGACGATATCGGCGGACACTTCTGCCGGCGGCTTCATCCTTCCCAACGATTTCGTCGACGTCATCATGACCCGCAGGGCCGATGCCAACACCGGGGCCGGATTCAGCACCGAGACCATCCTGAAGAATATCCGCGTCCTGGCAATCGACCAGACCATCCAGGAAGACGAGGAAGGCAAGAAGACCAGGGTGGGCCAGACCGCCACGCTGGAGCTGACACCCAAACAGGCGGAGATCATCACCGTCGCCCAACAGATGGCGGATCGCCTGACGCTGGCGCTGCGGGCGATCACGGACACCCAGGAAAAGAATGTGGACGAGGCCGACTATCTCGTTTCCGGCAATGGCCGCCGGGGAACGGTGAGGCTGATCAAGTCGGGCGAAGTCTCCGAAGTAGGGGCAAGGAAATGAGGCTAAGCGCTAAACTGCCGGCAATCGTGGCCATGGCACTCGGCCTTTTGCTCGTCGGAGCGAATGTGCAGGGCGTCGAGGCGAAGAGCACGAAAGTGTCGGCCACGACAGCCACCCAGCGCGTCAAGCTTGGCCTCAACAAGTCGGTGGTCATAGACCTGCCGAGCGATGCCTACGACATTCTTGTCGCCAATCCCTCCGTTGCCGATGCGGTGACCCGCACCGCAAGGCGTATCTACCTCTTCGGCAAGGCGGTCGGCGAAACCAATATCTTCGTCTTTGGGCCGAACGGCGAACAGATCGCCAGCCTGGACCTGGCCGTCGAGCGCGACGTCGCCGGCCTGGAGGACTATATCAGGCGCTTCATTCCGACCTCGGCCGTCAAGGTGGAACTGCTCAACGACAACGTGGTTCTGACCGGCACCGTGGATACCCCCCTGGATGCTAAGCGCGCCGAACAGCTGGCAAATATGTTTGTGTCCGGCGGTGAAGCGACGACGGGACAATATTCGCAGACCGCCGCCGGCGGCTCGGCCCAGAGCGGTGTCGACATCAACAACCCGGACCAGGAGCGCCGCGTCAGCCAAATCGTCAATCTGCTGCAGATCATCGGAGACGATCAGGTCACGCTGAAGGTGACGGTCGCCGAAGTCAGCCGCTCCGTGATGAAGCAGCTCGGTGTCAACATGGTCGGCAGCGGCGGCAGCAACGGCATCAGCTATGGCGCGCTCAGTGACCCTTTCACTGGTCTCGGAAAGCCGTTGTCGAACGCGGGCCTAAGCATCGGCTCCTCCGCACTCCAGGCATATATAAACGCCATGGAGCAGTCGGGGGTCATGAAGACGTTGGCCGAACCGACCCTGACCGCCGTATCTGGTGAGAAGGCGACGTTCAGGGTCGGTGGCGAATACAACATGGTGACCAACGTCTCCGCGAATGTATCGCAAGACAACCAGACCGGCTTGAAGACCTATTCCGTCGATAAGATCGAGTACGGAATCGGATTGGAATTTCAGCCGGTGGTTTTATCGCCCGGCCGGATAAGCCTGAAAGTCAGGACCTCGGTTTCCGAGCCGACAACCGAGGGGTCCGTCTCGGCATCCACGGACAATCAAAGTATCGGCATGAATGCCCTGTCACTGCGCAAGCGCCTTGCCGATACGACCGTCGAACTGCCCTCGGGCGGCTCCATGATGATCGCCGGCCTGGTTCGCGACGATGTCAGGCAAGCCGTCAACGGCTTGCCTGGACTGACAAAGATTCCTGTGCTCGGCGCGCTCTTCCGCAGCAGGGATTTCGTGCGCAACGAGACCGAACTCGTCATCATCATCACGCCCTATCTGGTGAAACCCGTGGCACGCAACGATCTCGCCAAGCCGGACGACAATTTCAACCCTCCGAGCGACGGGGCGGGCATGTTCCTTGGGCGTGTCAATCGCGTCTACGGCACCATGCAGACCGACAGGCCCAATGGCCGCTATCACGGCGTTGTCGGCTTCATCTACAAGTGAACGGGAAAGCAGACATGTCTCAGTCAGCATTGAAGGCAAGGACCATGGCGATGCGCTCCGGCCGTTCTCGGATAAGCCTGCGGGTCCTTCCGATCATGGCGGTGGCGGTATCGGCTCTGCTGGCCGGTTGTGCTCACCGCGACAGCATTACCGTCGGCGCCATCCCCGACGACTATCGCACCAATCATCCAATCGTCATCGCGGAGAAGAACCAGAAGATCGATCTTCCTGTCGGCGCTGGCGACCGCGGCATGACCGGCTCGCAGCGCGACACGCTCCTGGGTTTCCTTGACGGCTATGACAAGAGTGCCGCTCCGGCATTGACGATCCAGATTCCAAGCGGATCGGCCAACGAGGTCGCCGCGACGGCGGCCGGCCGCGATTTCGCCCGGCTCGCGGTCGCCGCCGGCATCAAACGCGACCGGGTCGTCGTCGTCTCCTATCAGGCTGGATCGAGCGAGGCATCAGCCCCGGTTCGCGTCTCCTACATCGCGGTGAGGGCACAGACCGACAAATGCGGACGTTGGCCCGCCGACCTGGTGGAAACGTCGGAGAACAAGCACTACGCCGATTTCGGCTGCTCCTATCAGAACAATCTTGCCGCCCAGATGGCCAATCCAGGCGATCTTCTCGGGCCGCGCAAGTCTACCACTATTGATGCGGCAAATCGCAGCAAAGCCATCGGTGTCTACCAAGACAGGGGCATTTCGGATGAATTCCTCGGCAACTCGGAAGTGACTTACTAAGCCGCCCTCGGAAAGAAGCGACGCCACGATCAGGCAACGGAAAGAGCATGACCATGAGCAACCTTGCCTATGACGCCACCTTGGAGGGCGGTGATACCTCGCCGCAGGACGTCGCCGCGATGCAGGCGTTGCGGCCGGTTCCGCGTATTTCGATCCAGGCATTCTGCGAGACGGAGGGCGTTGCCAATCCGGTCCAGCGCGCCGGCGAGGACCGCCGCATGACCAAGGCGCACCTCAAGGTCCATATGGGCGGCGTTCCCACCGCCATCGAGTTCTACCAGTCGGCGCCGACACCGAACCTGATCCTGCTGGAATCGCGCAGCGAACCCAAGCAACTGCTGGAGCAACTCGCCCAGCTGTCGGAATACTGCGATCCATCCTCGAAAGTGGTGGTGATCGGTCACTACAATGATGTTGGCCTCTATCGCGAACTCATCCGCTCCGGCATCTCCGAATACGTCATCGCGCCGGTGTCGATGGCCGACGTCGTCAGCGTCGTGTCGTCGATCTTCGTCGATCCGGAAGCTGAACCGCTTGGCCGCTCGGTCGCCTTCGTCGGCGCCAAGGGCGGCGTCGGCTCTTCCACGATCGCCCACAATGTTGCCTGGGCAATGTCCTCCCTGTTCAAATCCGAGGTCGTTGTGGCCGACCTCGATCTCGCCTTCGGCACCGCCAACATCAATTTCGATCAGGACCCGGCCCAGGGCATCGCCGAGGCCGTGTTCTCGCCCGAGCGCGTCGACGAAGTCTATCTCGACCGGCTGCTGACCCAATGCGCCGAGCATCTGTCGCTGCTCGCGGCGCCCTCGACGCTGGAACGCGTCTACGACTTCGAGCCCGATGCCTTCGCGCAGCTTGTCGATACCGCGCAGCGCAGCGTGCCGATCCTTGTGCTCGACGTTCCCCATGTCTGGACGGGATGGGCCAAGAACACGCTGGTCAAGGCCGACGAGGTCGTCATCACGGCAACGCCGGAACTGGCCAATCTGCGCAACACCAAGAACCTGGTCGACATGTTGAAGCGGCTTCGCCCGAACGATCCGCCGCCGAAATTGATCATCAACCAGGCCGGCGTGCCCAAGCGGCCGGAGATATCACCATCCGATTTCGCCGAGCCGCTCGGCCTGACACCGATGTCGGTCATCGGCTTTGATCCCTTGCTGTTCGGCAATGCCGCAAACAACGGACGCATGCTGGGCGAGATGGATGCCAAGAACCCGGTTGTGGCCACCATCAACGAGATTGCTCATGTGCTGACCGGCCGCAGCGAAATCAGGGCGAAAAAGAAGGCTGGCCTGGGCAGTCTGCTTGGCAAGCTCTCGCGCAACAAGAAGTGATGCAATGGGGTCGGTAGTCGGTCATGTTCGGTAAAAGAGGCAACGACGACGGCAATCGGTTCACGCCGGAATTTCGCCAGCCGGCACCGGTCGCGCCAGCCGCCGCGGTCTCGGCGGACACCGCGGTTCTTGCCCGGCCCGCGGCCACGCCTCAGCCGAGCACGCCTGTCGCGCCACCGGCCAGGCGCGCGGTCGAGGCGCCGCCGATGGCGCCGGAACCGAGGAAAGGCCGCGAAAAGAGCGAAACCTACTACGATACCAAGAGCCAGGTTTTCTCCGCTCTCATCGATACGATCGACCTGTCGCAACTCGCCAAGCTCGATCCCGAAAGCGCCCGCGAGGAAATCCGCGACATCGTCAACGATATCATCGCGATCAAGAACTTCGCGATGTCGATCGCTGAGCAGGAAGAACTGCTCGAGGACATCTGCAATGACGTGCTCGGCTATGGGCCGCTCGAGCCGTTGCTCGCGCGCGACGACATCGCCGACATCATGGTCAACGGGTCCAAGAACGTCTACATCGAAGTCAACGGCAAGGTCGAACAGACCAACATCCGCTTCCGCGACAACCAGCAGCTGCTCAACATCTGCCAGCGCATCGTCAGCCAGGTCGGCCGCCGCGTCGACGAATCCAGCCCGATCTGCGACGCCCGTCTTCCCGACGGGTCGCGCGTCAACGTCATTGCGCCGCCGCTAGCCATCGACGGCACCGCGCTCACCATCCGCAAATTCAAGAAGGACAAGCTGACGCTCGACCAACTGGTCAAGTTCGGCGCCATCTCTCCGCAAGGGGCCGAAGTTCTCAAGATCATCGGCCGTGTCCGCTGCAACATCGTCATCTCGGGCGGCACCGGCTCCGGCAAGACGACATTGCTCAACTGCCTGACCAACTACATCGACCGTGATGAGCGCGTCATCACCTGCGAGGACTCGGCCGAACTGCAACTGCAGCAGCCGCATGTCGTGCGCCTGGAAACGCGTCCGCCCAACCTTGAGGGCGAGGGCGAGGTGACGATGCGCGACCTGGTCAAGAACTGCCTGCGCATGCGGCCCGAACGCATCATCGTCGGCGAAGTGCGCGGACCCGAGGTCTTCGACCTCCTGCAGGCGATGAATACCGGCCATGACGGCTCGATGGGAACGATCCACTCCAACAGCCCGCGCGAATGCCTGAACCGTATCGAGTCGATGATCGCCATGGGCGGCTATTCGCTGCCGCAGAAAACCGTGCGCGAAATCGTCGTCGGCTCCATCGACGTGATCATCCAGGCGGCGCGCCTGCGCGATGGATCGCGCCGCATCACCCACATCACCGAAGTGATCGGGATGGAGGGCGACGTCATCATCACGCAGGATATTGTCCTCTATAACATCAAGGGCGAGGACGCCAACGGCAGGCTGCTGGGTGAACACGTCTCGACCGGCATCGGCCGCCCCCATTTCTGGGAGCGGGCCCGATACTATGGCGAGGAGCAGCGTCTCGCCACAGCGCTCGAGGCTATGGAGAAACGTGCTGACTGACGCATCCGCGGGCGTGAAGGTTCTGGTCGATGTTTGGAATTGACGGCACCGTATTGGCGTTTGTAGTGCTCGCCGGCTTCAGCGCCGGCGCGGTCGCCTATGCATTTCTGTTCACCCAGATCAGCAATGAGAAACAGGCCGGAAAGCGACTTGAAACGATCAAGGCCGCCGAGACGGACCGTTCTGTTGTCAAGGCGACCCGTGACCGGGCGGCGGACGCCGCCAAGCGCCGCAAATCGGTGCAGGATTCACTGAAGGAACTCGACGAGAAGCAGAAGACCAAGGACACCGCCGTCAAGAAGCCGCCGCTGAAAGCCCAGCTTCGCCAGGCTGGGATGAAGGTGCCGATCGAGCGTTTCTATATCTATTCGGCCGTATTCGGCCTCGCACTGGCAATCGTCGCGTTCATGGCCGGAGCGCCGATGATTGTCTTGCCCGGTGTGCTGCTCGCCGGAGCGCTCGGCCTGCCGCGTTGGTTCGTCTCCTTTCGTCGTACCCGCCGCGTCAAGGCATTCCTCAACGAATTTCCAAACGCGCTCGACATCATCGTGCGGGCGGTCAAGTCCGGCCTGCCGCTGAACGACGCCATACGCCTGATCGCCAATGAATCGCCTGAACCCGTGAAGGCCGAGTTTCGCCGGATAGTCGATTCGCAGCAGATGGGCCTGTCGATCCCCGACGCGACCTTGCGCATGCCCGAAACCATGCCGTGCACCGAGGCGAGTTTCTTCGGCATCGTCATCCAGATCCAGTCGCAGGCCGGCGGCAATCTCTCCGAGGCGCTGGGTAACCTTTCGCGCGTGTTGCGCGACCGCAAGAAGATGAAGGCCAAGGTCGCGGCACTGTCGATGGAAGCGAAAGCATCCGCCGCCATCATCGGCGCCTTGCCTTTCATCGTCGCCTTTCTCGTCTATCTCTCCAGTCCCAACTATCTGATGCCGCTGTTCACGACCAGCGTCGGCCATTTGATACTCGGTTTCGCCGCCGTCTGGATGTCGATCGGCATCTTCGTGATGCGCAAGATGATGAACTTTGAAGTCTAGGGCCGCGGCATGACCGAACAAGCCATCAAATCACTGACGGATCCCAGCTTCCTGATTGCGCTGCTGGTCGCTATCGCCGTGTTCGCAACCGTCTTTACGCTGCTCCCGGCGTTTGGCGGAAACCAGCTCAAGGCGCGCATGAAATCGGTCGCGCTGGAGCGTGATGAGCTTCGCGCCAAGCAGCGCGCGCGGCTTGCGACCGAGGCCGATCGCCGCCGCAAAGGTCTGCGCGAGCAACAGTCGGTCGGCATGCGCAACATTGTCGACCGGCTCGATCTGCGGCGTGCGTTGGCCGACGAGGCCACCTTGCAAAAGCTCAAGGTTGCCGGCTTTCGCGGGCAGAATCCGCTAACGCGTTTTCTGTTCTTCCGCCTGGTGCTTCCTTTTGTCGGCTTCGCGCTCGGTCTGTTCTATATTTTCGTGCTCGGAGGATTGCCCGACAAGCCATTGGTGGTCCGGCTGTTCGTTTGCGTCCTGGTTGCCTATTGCGGCTTCTACGCGCCGGTCCTCTACGTCAACAATCGCGCGACCAAGCGCAAGCAGTCGATCCAGATGGCGTGGCCGGATGCGCTCGACCTGATGCTCATCTGCGTGGAGTCCGGCATGTCGGTGGAAGCCGCGCTGCGCAAGGTCGCCGACGAGATCGGCGCGCAGTCGGTGGCCCTGGCGGAAGAATTCATCCTGACCAACGCCGAGCTCTCCTATCTGCAGGAGCGCAAGCAGGCTTACGAGAACCTGGCCAGCCGCACGGGGCTGGAATCGGTCAAGTCTGTGTCGCAGGCCCTTGTCCAGGCCGAGCGCTACGGTACGCCGGTGGCGCACGCGCTGCGCGTGCTCGCCGCCGAAAGCCGCGACATGCGCATGAACGCCGCCGAGAAAAAGGCGGCCGCCCTGCCGCCCAAACTCACCGTGCCGATGATCTTGTTCTTCCTGCCGGTGCTGTTCGCCATCATCCTGGGGCCGGCGGGCATCCAGGTCAGCCAGCGCGGTATCTTCGGCGATCATCCCGGGGCGGCCGCGTCGACCAGCCAGTAAACCAACGCAGAATCCGTCTGCGGAGACAAAAAGCCGCGCTGCAATCGAGCGCGGCTTTTACGATTTGCGGTAAGCCCGCGGCGATCAGTTGGTGGCGGTTTTCGCCGGTTTCGCCTTGTCCTGGTCCTTGAGCTGGCTCCAGGCGTTCTGCTGGGCCAGCATCTGCCTGAGATAGGCGACGTTGGCCTGTGCCTGTTCGGGCGAAAGTTCCTGCGAGGCGATCTTCTCGGCTTCGTCGAAACGGCCCTGCAGGCCGACGACGAGCGCCAGGTTCTGGCGCACCCGGCTGTCGGCGTTCGACTGCTGGGCGGCCGACCGCATATAGGTCTCGGCGGTGCGCAGATCCCCTTCCAGCACATAGGACATGCCGAGATTGGAAAGGATCGAGGGCTCGTTCGGCTTGAGTTCGAGGGCCTTGCGGTAGAGTTGGCGCGCCTCGTCCTTCTGGCCGGTCTGATCGAGGATGGCCGCCTCCGCCGACACCAGCCTCCAGTCGGGATATTCCGGCGTCTGTGCGCGGCGCACCGCATCGAGCGCCGCCTCGAACTGGCCGTTGGCGGCCAGCGCCTTGCCATAGGCGGCGAGCACGTCGCGGTCCTTGGGATAGGCGATCGCCAGCTTGCGCATCACGGCGAGCGACTGGTCGGCATCCCCATCCATCTGCAGCGCCGCCGCGAAATTGGTGGCGATTCGCTTGTCGGTGGGGTTCCTCGCATAGGACTGGCCAAGAGCGGCCGTGGCGTTGTGCAATTCTCCCGCCGACATCGTCTCCAGCGGTTTGCTGCCGGTGCGTCCGATCGAGCCGGTGGTGAGCTTGTCGGTTGCGCATCCCGCGACACCTGCCGCGAGCGCCAGCATGAATGCCGTGGCGATGAGCCGCTTTCCCCGGATGTTTATCGTGCGGTTGGTCGGCATCGGCACCCTGGGCCTCCATTCATGCGCGTGGCCATTGCGTAGCCATCTTCCCTCCAGCAGAAATATTCTGTTAACCCTAACGGAGGGTTAAGAAACGCCGACTCGGGCGAGTTCGGCAGGAGAAACGTCTGATGTCCGTGGAACTGGTCGAGAACAAGCTGAAGAACCCGCTGCCGATCCATCTGGTCGCCAGGGACGGGCTGGACGCGGCCGGTCTGTCGCCGTCTATTGTCGCTTGGGCCAAGGCAAACGGCTTTTCCGGCGAGGCCGGCAGGACGCTGGTCGTGCCCGGCGAGAACGGCGTGCTCGGCGGCGCCGTGTTCGGTCTTGGCGACGGTGAGGGCGCGCTCGGTCTGGGCGCGTTGTCGAAAACCCTGCCGGAAGGCGACTGGCACTTCGCCTCGGCGCCGGCCGAGCCTGAACTCGCGGCGGTCGCGCTGGCGCTCGGCGGCTATGTCTTTACCCGCTATGGCAAGAAGCCGGGCAAGGCGCTGCGCTTCGAATTGCCGGCCGGCGTCAATGCGCAGCGCGTTCGCCGCATCGCCGACGGCGTTTTCCTGACGCGTGACCTCGTCAACACACCGACCAACGAGATGGGGCCGGACGATCTCGAGAGGGCAGTGCGGGTCCTGGCTGGGACCCACAAGGCCGAAGTCTCCGTCATCAAGGGCAACGACCTGCTCACACAGAATTTCCCTATGATCCACGCCGTCGGCCGTGCCTCGCCCGATGCGCCGCGCCTGATCGACATGACATGGGGGCAGCAAGGCGCGCCGAAGGTGACTTTGGTTGGCAAGGGTGTCTGCTTCGATACGGGCGGCCTCGATATCAAGCCTTCTTCGGGCATGCTCCTGATGAAGAAGGACATGGGTGGCGCGGCCAATGTGCTTGGCCTGGCTTCGATGATCATGGCGGCCGGGCTCAACGTACGGCTGCGGGTGCTGATCCCCGCGGTCGAGAATTCGATTGCCGGCAATGCCTTCCGCCCCGGTGACGTGCTGGCGAGCCGCAAGGGCATATCAGTCGAGATCGGAAATACGGACGCGGAAGGGAGGCTGGTGCTGGGCGACGCGCTGGCGCTTGCCGACGAAGAGGAACCACAGCTTCTGGTCGACATGGCGACCCTGACCGGAGCAGCCCGCGTCGCGCTAGGCCCCGACCTGCCGCCCTTCTACACCGATGACGACGCGCTTGCCGCGGAGCTGGCGGCCGCCTCCATCGCGGTCGAGGATCCGCTGTGGCGCATGCCGCTATGGCGGCCCTACGACGCGAAACTGTCGTCGAAGATCGCCGACATCAACAACGTCACCACGGACGGTTTCGCCGGCTCGATCACGGCCGCGCTGTTCCTCAAGCGCTTCGTCGAGAAGACGGCAAGCTGGGCGCATTTCGACATCTTCGCCTGGAACCCCGCCGATCGTCCGCACGGCCCCGCCGGTGGCGAGGCGCAAGGCATCCGGGCGTTGGAGCGGATCATGTCGACACGCTATGCCTGATGCGCAAGCAGAGCCGGCAAATTGCAGAAACTGAAACGGAACCGAAACAATTTGCCGTCATGCTGGCGCGATGTCGATTGCGATGCGCCCGAGCCAGGCCTTGCGACTGTGGCAGCAAGTGATGCTGTCGCAGGTGCGCGAGGACGCGCCTGATCTCACCATGCGCCAGACGGCGATCCTGTTCACCATCTATCTCGATCCGCCGCCGCATACGGTGCGTGGTCTTGCCGCCCGCCTCAGCGTCACCAAGCCGGTCATCACACGCGCGCTAGACACGATGGGCGCGCTGAAACTGGTGTCGCGCCATCGCGACGAGCTCGACAAGCGCAATGTCCTGATCAAGCGCACTGTCGAAGGCGCGCTCTTTGTCGAGCGCTTCGGCGATGGTATCGTTGCCAAGGCCCACGACCTGCCGATCTGAACAATTTTCCTATCTAACTGGATTGCCGATTTGACCGCCCACGACCCCCGCCTGCACGCCTTCCGCTCCGATCTCGCCGATGCCAGATTGAAAGGTGAGGTCGCTGCCGACCGTTTCGTAGCGGGTCGGCCGGCGCGGATTTCGGTCCCGGTGGCCGATATCCGCAAGGCGCCGACGCTGGATTCGGGCGTCAACACGCAAGCTCTGTTCGGCGACGATGTCCTGGTTTTCGAGGATAGAGAAGGCTGGGCCTGGATCCAGGCCGAGCGAGACGGTTATGTTGGCTATGTCGCCGACACCATGCTGGGCGAGCGGGACCATGCGCCCACCCATATCGTCTCGGTGCCGCGCACGTTCCTGTATCCCGGTCCCGATCTGCGCTTTCCGATTGCCGGGCAATTGTCGATGGGATCGACGGTAACCGTGACGGGTGCCGCCGAAACGCGCGGCACGCACTATGCACTGCTGCCCTCCGGTGAAGCCTTGATCGCTGGCCATCTGCGCCCGATCGGCGAAGTGGCCGGCGACTATGTGTCCGTGGCCGAGACGTTTCTCGGCACGCCCTATCTCTGGGGCGGTGTTTCCGGCTTCGGCATCGATTGCTCCGGCCTGGTGCAACTGGCCATGCGCATGGCCGGCGAGGATGTGCTGCGCGATTCCGACATGCAGGCCGTGTCGGTCGGCGAGCCGCTTCAGCCCGGCCCCGATTTTACGGGGCTGCGACGTGGAGACCTTGTGTTCTGGAAAGGCCATGTCGCCATCATGACCGACGCCGAGACCATGATCCACGCCAACGGCCACACCATGCTGGTGTCGCGCGAAGGTCTGAAGGAAGCCATCGCCCGCATCGGTTATCTCTATGGCGTGCCGATGGGGTTCCGGCGGCCGTAAGGCTTTCGATCCCCTTTTGTTCCGATTCTGCTTGGCGATTGCGCGCCGCCGCGCTACCTCTGGCGGGTGACCGAGCTGCCGCGCCTCGCAGACCAGAATGCCGCCGTCGTCTTGCCCGAGCCATTCGTAGAATGGTTCGGCGAGAAAGGCTGGTCGCCGCGCGCGCATCAGATCGAACTCCTGGCGAAGGCCCAGGCCGGGCAATCTGTGCTGTTGATCGCGCCGACCGGCGCCGGCAAGACGCTGGCCGGCTTCCTGCCGTCGCTGACCGAACTGGCCGTCAGGCCGAGGCGAAAACCAGGCCAGGCGCGGCGCGGTATCCACACGCTGTATATCTCGCCGCTGAAGGCGTTGGCCGTCGACATCGAGCGCAATCTCGGCAAGCCGGTCGAGCAGATCGGTCTGCCAGTCACCATCGAAACGCGCACCGGCGACACCCCCGCCCACAAGCGCCAGCGCCAGAAGCTTGCGCCGCCCGATATCCTGCTCACCACGCCGGAGCAACTGGCGCTGCTGATCGCGGCAGGCGATGCGAGGCGCTTCTTCGAGAATCTGCGCTATGTCGTGCTCGACGAATTGCATTCGCTGGTGACGTCCAAGCGCGGCCATCTGCTGGCGCTTGGGCTGGCGCGGCTGCGCAGCTTCGTCCCTGGCCTGCAGACGATCGGCCTGTCGGCGACGGTGGCTGAGCCGGGCGAATTGCGGCGCTGGCTGGTCAGCCAGAACCCGCCGGGTGATATGGCGGAATTGATCACTGTGACGGGCGGTGCGAAGCCCGAAATCTCGATCCTCGATTCCGAGGAGCGCGTGCCGTGGGCGGGGCACTCGGCGCGCTACGCCACGCCGGAAATCTACCGCGAGATCAAGCGCCACAAGACGACCCTGCTGTTCGTCAACACGCGCAGCCAGGCGGAGCTGCTGTTCCAGGAGTTGTGGCGCGTCAACGAGGACACCTTGCCGATCGCGCTTCACCATGGTTCGCTCGACGTCGCCCAGCGCCGGCGCGTGGAGAAGGCGATGGGCGAGAACGCGCTGCGCGCCATCGTCGCCACCTCGACGCTCGATCTCGGCATCGACTGGGGCGATGTCGATCTGGTCGTGCATGTCGGTGCGCCGAAGGGTGCCAGCCGGCTGGCGCAGCGCATCGGCCGTGCCAACCACCGCATGGATGAGCCGTCGAAGGCGATCCTGATTCCCGCCAACCGTTTCGAGGTGCTGGAATGCCGGGCAGCACTCGACGCCAATTATCTCGGCGCGCAGGATACGCCGCCGCTGGTCGATGGCGGGCTCGACGTGCTGGCGCAGCATGTGCTCGGCTGCGCTTGCGGCGCACCGTTCCGCGCCGATGACCTGTATGAAGAAGTGCGAACGGCGGCACCCTATTCAGGCCTCGATCGTCCGACATTCGATCGCGTCGTCGATTTCGTCGCCACCGGCGGTTACGCGCTGAAGAATTATGAGCGCTACGCCCGCATCCGCCTGAACAAGGATGGACTGTGGCGCGTATCCAATCCGCGCGTCGCCCAGCAATACAGGCTGAATGTCGGCACCATCATCGAGGTGCCCGCGCTCAACGTGCGTTACGTCAAGGCCGGCAGCAAAGGCTCGGCGTCGCATGGCGGCCGCGTGCTCGGCAAGATCGAGGAGGCGTTCCTCGAAACCTTGACGCATGGCGACACCTTCATGTTCGCCGGCAAGGTACTGCGCTTCGAAGGCATCCGCGAAAATGAATGCTTCGTCTCGAACGCGCCCGGCAGCGACGCCAAGGTGCCCTATTATGGCGGCGGCAAGTTTCCGCTCTCGACCTACCTTGCCGAGCAGGTCCGCATCATGCTGGACGATCCGCAGCGCTGGAAGAAGCTGCCGGAGCAAGTGGCCGACTGGCTGCGGTTCCAGTCGGACAAATCGATGCTGCCCAAGCGCGACGATTTGCTGATCGAGACCTTTCCGCGCGGCAACCGCCACTATCTGGTCGCCTATCCTTTCGAGGGCAGGCTGGCGCACCAGACGCTTGGCATGCTGCTCACCCGCCGCCTCGACAGGGCGGGCGCCAGGCCGCTCGGCTTTGTCGCCACCGACTATGCGCTCGCCATATGGTCGCTGGGCGACATGGGCGCCATGTTCAAAGCCAGGAAGCCTTCACTCGGCGCACTGTTCGATCAGGATATGCTGGGCGACGATCTCGAGGCCTGGCTGGCCGACAGCTGGCTTCTCAAGCGCACTTTCCGCAATTGCGCGCTGATCTCGGGCCTGATCGAAAAACGCCACCCCGGCCAGGAGAAGAGCGGCCGCCAGGTCACCGTTTCGACAGACCTGATCTACGATGTGCTGCGCAGCCATGAGCCGGACCACATCCTGCTTCAGGCGACGCGTGCCGATGCGGCGACCGGCCTGCTCGATGTCAGCAGACTTGCCGACATGCTCTCGCGCATCCAGGGTAGAATCATGCATAAGGCGCTCGAACAGATATCGCCGCTTGCCGTGCCGATCATGCTCGAGATCGGCAAGATGCCGGTGAACGGCGAGGCCGATGAAACGCTGCTGATGGATGCGGCGACGCTGGTCGAAGAGGCCATGGGGTCTGGGATGATTGACGAATGAACTTTTCGCTGGCGCGCGCGTCGCTGATCGCCGAGGCCGACTTTGTCGGCATCGCGGGTGAGCGCGCGGTCTGCGATCCGCGCGGCGTGCTCTATTTTCCCGAGCTCAGGCTGCTGACAGTATCGGACTTGCATCTGGAGAAGGGCTCGTCGCTGGCAAGGCGCGGCACGCTGATCCCACCCTACGATACCGGCGCGACCCTGCTGCGGCTGCAGGCGGTCATATCAGACTACCAGCCGTCGATCGTCATCAGCCTGGGTGACTCCTTTCACGACGGCGGCGGCGCCGAGCGCATGCATTCGAGCTTCCGCGAACGACTGGAAGCGCTGATGACGGGCCGTGACTGGTTCTGGGTCGCCGGCAATCACGACCCGGAAGCGCCCGCGGACCTGCCCGGCGAGACCGTGCGGGAACTGGCCATAGGCTCGCTGCTGTTCCGGCATGAGCCATCGAAAGTATGGGTCGAGGGCGAAATATCGGGCCACCTGCATCCCTGCGCCCGTATTGTGCAACAAGGCCGCTCGGTGCGGCGGCGCTGCTTTGCCGGCGACGGCGGCCGCATGATCATGCCTGCCTTCGGTGCCTATACCGGCTCGCTCAACGTGCTCGACCGCGCCTATGCCGGCCTGTTTCGCCTGGAGACGCTGATGGCCTATATGCTTGGCGCGGACCGCATCTTCGCGATTTCAGGCTCGATGCTGCGGCCGGGCTGAGATCGTCGGGAGCTCTTGGCGAGCTCAAGTTTTCTTAAGCGCAGCTTGAACGCGATCAAGCGCTTCTTCCGCGCCGTGGTATCCCTGCGCTGCCGAGCGTTTTAGCCATTGGACGGCAAGCACAGCATTTTCCTCAACTCCAACGCCTTTAAGATACATCAATCCCACGTTGAATTGGGCCCTGCCATTGTTCAGTTGCGCAGCCCTTTCGTACCAATGAAAGGCCAGCTTGGGGTTTTATCTACAATTTCGCCGGTCAGATAAGCGGCGCCGAGATTAATTTGCGCGTCAACGTTACCCTGCTCCGCTGCTCTGGTTAACCAAAGAGTTGCGTCCGCCCCACTTTGGGGCACTCCCTTCCCGACGGAATACACATATCCAAGATATTGCTGAGCTTCTGACAAACCCTGGATCGCCGCCCTGTGCCATAGCTCCGCCGCTTTGGTGTCATCCAGCGGAACGCCCTTACCCCAGGAATACAAAAGTCCAAGATTCAACTCGGCGACTGCCATGCCCTGATCCGCCGCCTTACCCCACCATTCCGCAGCTTTGGAATAGTCCAGTGGAACACCAAGTCCCCTAGAATACAGAAAACCGACATTGAATTGTCCAGTAACATCGCCTTTTTGGGCGAGAGCCGCCCATTCTTTGTACGCTTCTGTATAGTTCTTCGCTTCAAAGGCGGCGTCGGCTTCGACGCCGCCTGCCAAAGAATTGTGAGGTAAAAAAAACCAAGATCCAGGCAAAGCAAAACGCCCATGGGAACAGTGATGCTGAACTAGAGGCAGCAGTGGAGTTCGTCACTTGATCTCCTAATGTTAGTCCTGCGACGACGCTATCGAACGACAACAAAATCATTGAAGTCTCAACCCAAGTCAATGTTGGGATTCGCGGCTATCCGCCAACCAGCCGACACGCTTGGGCATTCTGTCACGTTTTTCATTTCCGGGTTCGGATCAAGATTATGCTTGGCCCAGCGTCTTACCCTCTATCGCCCGTAATAGAGCGTGACCGTGTGCTTCGCCTCGGCGAAGAACAGCCAGCGTTCGACCAGCATACCGGCGAACTGGGCGATCGCGGCGAGCGCCGACGACACCGCAGCAAACGGCCACGGCAAGGCGAAGGCGGGGATCAGCAGCAAGGTCGGCAAACCGAAGGCCAGCGCCTGCGTGACCCGGCGCAGTTTCGCGCTGTGCTTGCGCGCGATGCGGAAGCCCATTTCCTTGAGCAGGTAGTTTTCCTCGGTATGCGGCCATTCCAGGGATCGTACAGTGCCGCCGACGAGCCCGGTCGCGGTGTTGGCGTTGGTCTGGATTTCAAGCTGGTCGTTGTAGCGCCAGGTCGCCAGTTTCCAACCCCAGCCAAGCAAGGTGAGCAGTACGGAAGCTGCAAGCGGGATCGTCGAGCCGAGCGCAAAGCCTTGCAGCAGGGCGTTGACAAGCACACTGCCGCTCATCGCCGAGAAGATGAGATAACCGGGCAAGGTATAGGGGCTGTGCCACTGCGCAATCGGCTTCAGCGAGGCATAGATCATGCCGGTCATGCAGACGGTGGCTATGGCACCGAAGGTGGCCAGAACGCCTGCGGCCGCCACCCAGCCATCGAGGCGGCCAAGGAAGATCCAGCCGATCCCGAAAAGGCCTGCGGGAATGAAGGTAGCGACCGAGGCGACGCCTTCGCGTGACAGCCATGAACTGCGCCATTGCGAGAACGCCCGCCAGGCACGTTCGGGCCTGCCGAGATGGCCGGTCGACGACAACAGGCCCCCGGCGATCAGGCCGAGCGCCAGCCCCATGCCGACGAAGCCCGGCCAGAAATCGGGTGCGATGAAGCCGAGCGGGCCGAGCATGCCGAGCAGCGCGAGCAGCCCATAGCCGGCACCCGTGGCGGTGGTGAAGAAGACGACCGAAAAAGCTGGATGCATGGACGATCAGCTCGAAAGCATGCGGTCGACCCAGCCGAGGAAACCGCCCTCGGCCCGTACCGGCTCCAGCGCGGGAGCGGCCACCGATGCGGCGCGTTGTGTGTGTGCGCGCGGCGGCAGGTATTTGTTGGTCGGGCGATAGCCGAGTTCCGGCATCAGGTCGACACCGCCCCGCTCGGCCGCCAGTTGCGAAACGGGGGATTGGGGATCGCCGAGGTCGCCGAAATGCCGAGCGCTGGTCGGGCAGGCGGCGACGCAGGCCGGCACGCGGTCCCCTTCGGCCAGATTGTCGTTGTAGATGCGGTCGACGCAGAGCGTACATTTCTTCATCACGCCGATATCCGTGTCGAATTCGCGCGCGCCATAGGGGCAGGCCCAGCTGCACAATTTGCAGCCGATGCACTTGTCCTCGTCGATCAGTACGATGCCATCGGAGGCCCGCTTGTAGGAGGCGCCCGTCGGGCAGACGGTGACGCAGGCCGGCGTCTCGCAATGCAGGCAGGAGCGCGGGAAATTCACCGTGCGCCCCCCCATCTCGGTGATGTGCTCGTAACTGTGCACACGGTTGAACCAGACCCCGTCGACATGGCCGCCATAGGGGTCGATGTCGGTCAGCGGCGCCATGTGGCCGCCGGTATTCCACTCCTTGCAGGCGGTGACGCAGGCCTGGCAACCGACACAGGTGTCGAGGTCGATGACGAGGCCAAGTTTCTTGCCGCCTGGATTTGGAAGACAGGTCATTCGGCCGCCTCTCTTGCCTGCCGAAACCCGGCGCCGAAAGTGAGCTTGTCCGGCGAGGGCTCGAAGTGCGGTGGCTGGTGAAAACGCTCGAATTGCGGTTCGGTGAAGCCGGCCTCTTCAGCCGCGCATTTGACGATGCGGACGCGCAGATCGAACCACGCAGCTTGTCCCGTGACCGGATCGGAATTCGAATAGCGTTTGCCGCTGGCGTCAGCATAAATCTGGTCACCGATGATGTGGTTGAGCAGGAAGCCGCGATTGCTCTCGGCGGCATCGTCCTTCAGCCCCCAGCTGCCGCGCCTTTTGCCGATCGCGTTCCAGGTCCAGACCGTGCTCTCGTTCAACCCGTCGACCAGCTTGATCTGCCCCTTCACCTTGCCGTTGATGCTCTCGATCCACACCCAGTCGTCGTCGGCGAGGCCGAGGCCGGCTGCGGTCCGGTGATGTACGAACAGCCGGTTCTGGCTGGTGATCTGCCGCAACCACGCGTTTTGCGAACCCCAGGAATGGTACATGTGCATCGGCCGCTGCGTCAGCGCGTGCAGCGGATATTTTCCAAGGTCGACGGCCGCTTCCTCGAACGGCATGTACCAGAACGGCAGTGGATCCATGTAGGTCTCGACGCGCTCGCGCTGCGTCTGCGGCGGCACCACCCGACCATGGCCGCGCGCGGCGAGGCGGAAGCGTTGCATCGGTTCGGAATAGAGCTGGAAGACGATCGGCTCGGCCTTCGGGATGAAGCCCAGTTGCACCGCGAAATCGAGATAGGAGCGGTTGGCCATCTTGTAGTAGCGCTGGTCGTCGGCAAAGTCGTGGTGCCAGAAACCGCCATTGTCGATGTAGCGTTGCAACTGGTTGGGATTGACTTCGCCCTTGCCGATCGAGGTTTCATCCTTGCCGCGCCAGCCGGCGAGCGGGCCGATACCGGGCGTGCGTTCATGATTGACGATGTAGTCGGCGTAGTCGCGGTACGTCGCCGAGCCGCCGTCATCGACGAAGCCGGGCAAGCCAAGCCGCGCGCCGAGTTCGATCAGCACCGACTGGAACGGTCTGACGTCGCGGTCGGGCTCGACGACCGGATGGCGGATGGCGTCGCCCGGTCCGTCGGCATGGCTGATAGGCCGGTCGAGCAGGCTGATGCAGTCATGACGCTCGAGATAGGTGGTGTCGGGCAGGACGAGGTCGGCGAACGGCACGGTCTCGGAGTAGTAGGCGTCGGAATAGATGATGAAGGGGATCCTGTAGTTGCCCGCTTCATCATGGTCCGTGAGCATGGCCATGGTCTCGACCGTGTTCATCGAGGAATTCCAGGCCATGTTCGACATGTACATCATCAGCGTGTCGATCTTGTACGGATCACCGGCCCAGGCGTTGCGGATGACGGTGTGCATCAAACCGTGCGCTGCAAGCGGCGAATCCCAGGAGTAGGCCTTGTCGATGCGCAGCGGCGTGCCCGCATCGTCGACCAGCAGATCGTCGGGTCCGCAGACGAAACCGAGCGGCATGCCGTCGAGCGGCGTCATCGGCCTCACCTCCTTGCCGCAGGGCTTCGGGCCCGGCGGGGCGGATCTGGGGTAGGGCGGCTTGAAGCGGAAGCCGCCGGGAACATCCACCGTGCCCAACACAACCTGCAGCAGGTGAATGGCGCGACAGGTGTGAAAGCCGTTGGAATGGGCCGAGATGCCGCGCATCGCGTGCATCGAAACGGGGCGTCCCTTGATCGTCTCATGCCGGCGCCCCGCCCAGTCGGTCCACGCGACCGGCAATTCGATTGCCTGTTCGAAGGCGACGTGGGCCAGTTCGGCGGCGATCCGGCGGATCGTTCCGGCGGAGATGCCGCAACGCTCCGCGACCGCATCGGGCGCGTAGCTCTCGTCGAGATAGCGGTCCGCAATGAGCTGGAATACCGGCACGCAGCGGCGGCCATCGACATCGCAGCTGCCGGTCAGTGCCGGTTTGGCGTCGGTATAGGTGGCGTTCACCGGATGCTTCGCCACTCTGTCCCATGCCAGCGGATTGCCGTCGCTGTCGCGCACGAACAGCCCGTCATCGGCCGCGCCCGGCTCCTGGATAACCAGGACATGCGCGTTGGTGTAGCGGAGCAGATAATCGAGATCGACGCGGCCCGCCTTCAACAATTCGTGGATCAGCGCGAACACGAACAGGCCGTCGGTGCCGGGCCGGATGCCGATCCAGTCGTCGGCGATCGCATTGTAGCCGGTCCGGCACGGATTGATCGAGACCACCTTGGCGCCGCGCGCCTTGAGCTTGCCCAGCCCGATCTTGATCGGGTTGGAGTCATGGTCCTCGGCGACGCCGAACAGCATGAAGTATTTCGTGTTGTCCCAATCGGGTTCGCCGAACTCCCAGAACGAGCCGCCGATCGTGTAAAGGCCCCCGGCCGCCATGTTCACCGAACAAAAGCCGCCATGGGCGGCGAAGTTCGGCGTGCCGAACTGGCTAGCCCACCAGCCTGTCAAGGATTGCGACTGGTCACGCCCGGTGAAGAAGGCGAGTTTTTTAGGATCGGTGCGGCGGATACTCGACAGCCGCTCGGTGGCGATCGAGAAGGCTTCCTCCCACTCGATCTCGCGGAACTCGCCCGAGCCGCGCGGACCGGTGCGCAGCAATGGCTTCTTCAGCCTGGCCGGGCTGTAGTGCTGCATGATGCCGGAGCTGCCCTTGCCGCAGATTACGCCGCGATTGACCGGATGATCCTTGTTGCCGTTTATGTAGCGGACCTTGCCGTCCTTGAGATGCACGTCGATGCCGCAGCGGCAGGCGCACATGTAGCAGGTCGTCTTGGCGATGCTGTCGGAAACGTCAGGCGAGGTGTCGACGCCATCGCCCTCATCGGGCGCCCGCGTGTCGGCAAGCTGGCGTTGCGAAGGGGCTGAATTGGCGCCGCGCGGCGGTCCTTGCATCATGATCCCGTGCTGCTCGCGCGGCCGGCGGATTTGGCTCGCGTCTTCGGCCCGGGGCCGCGCATGTAATGCTCTTCCGGGTGGTATCGATCACCGGCCAACCGCCGTCGGATGCCGCGGGTCCAATGCGCAACCAGGGATCTGAACCGCCCGATCATTTTATCCTTCGCGATCCACTGGCGAATTTTTTCTAACTTCTTCCTAAAAAGTAGAATAAAGCTATCGATCCGTCTAATCAGTTGTTCTTGTAAATTCGATCGATATTGGTTCTTAATGCGCGCATGACCCTGGATCAGTTGCGCATTTTCGTCGCCGTCGCCGAGCGCGGCCACATGACCAAGGCAGCCAAGCTCCTGGGCATCTCCCAATCGGCCGCGTCGGCGGCCATTCGCGCGCTGGAAGAGCAGCACGGCGTCCATCTGTTCAACCGCGTCGGCCGCAACATCGAGCTGGCCCAGACCGGCCACCGGTTCCTGCCCGAGGCCAAGGCCGTGCTGGAGCGCGCCGCCGCCGCCCGCAACGTGCTGGAACATGTTTCGCAGACGGTCGCCGGCAGCCTCTCCATCGCCGCCAGCCTGACCATCGCCAGCTACTGGCTGCCGCGCCGGCTGGCCTCCTTCCACGAGGCGCATCCAGCCGTCAGGCTTAGCGTCACCATCGGCAACACAAGGCAGGTCGAGGCCAGCGTGCTCGATGGAACCGCCGATCTCGGCCTGGTCGAAGGGCGCACCGAATCCGACATATTGCGCCGCGCCAAGGTCGATACCGACCGGTTGATGCTGGTCGTTGCCAGCTCCCATCCCAAGATCGTCGAAATCGCGCCGGGCCGCCCCGACATCACCGGCCTGCGCTGGATCATCCGCGAGGGCGGCTCCGGCACGCGCGAGGTGCTGGAGGATCTGGCGCGCCGCGAGGGGATTTCGCTCGCTGACCTCAGGATATTCCTGGTGCTGCCCAGCAACGAGGCGGTTCGTCAGGCCGTCGAAGCCGGCGCCGGCGCGACCATCATTTCGGAGCTCGTCGTCGGGCGCGCGGTCGCCGAGGGGAGCCTGAGAGCCGTGCCGATCGAATTGCCGAAGCGCGACTTCGCCATGATCACTCATCGCGACCGTCAGGCAAGCCTGGCCCAGATGGCGCTTAAGGCGCATCTGGCCGCGGAGATGAACGGGTCAGGGTAGGATCAGCCGAACTTCCGCTGCGCGTCGAGCGCCAGGCCAAGCCCGACCGATCCGAACATATCGCCGTCGATGACGGAAGCCTGCGGCACCAGCGACAGGATTTCCCGCCTTGCCAGCGGAATCGCCGTCGATCCGCCGGTCAGGAATACCGCGGTGATGTCGGACGGCTTGACTCCGGCGTCGCGGATGGTCTGCGCCACCGTCTCGGTGACCCGCTCGATATCCCGCGCGATCGTGGCCTCTAGCCCCTCGCGCGTGATCCCGGCGGCGAACGCCACGTCCGGCAGCTTCACCGCCACGTCCGCCGATGACCTGTCGGTCAGCTCTATCTTGGCTTTCTCGACCAGTGCCGCCAGAGCGTGCCCGTAGCGGTGCTCGACGATGTGGATGAAACGGTCCACCAGGTCGGCGCGCACGGCCTCGTAGCGGATCTGGCGCAGATGCGTCATCGCCTTGGCGGTGTAGACCAGGTTGATCCGCTGCCATGTGGCGAGATCGATGAAGTAGCTGGCCGGCAGATTGCGTTTGCCGTCCTTGGTCGCGGAGAGGTAGCCGAGCTGCGGCATGACATGGGCGATGCTCAGCAACCGGTCGAAATCGGTACCGCCGATATGGATGCCGCGGCTGGCCAGGATGTCGTCCTTGCGGTCGGTCGATCGCGAGCGCTCCGGCGAGACCCGCACGATTGAGAAATCCGAGGTGCCGCCGCCCATGTCGATGATCAGCGCCAATTCCTCGCGCGTCACCTTCTGCTCGTAGTCGAGCGCCGCGGCGATCGGCTCGAACTGGAAAGCGATATGCTTGAAGCCCTGGGCGCGGGCAGCCTTCTCGAGTTCGCCTTGCGCCTCCGCGTCGGCTTGCGCATCGTCATCGACGAACTGCACCGGGCGGCCGAGCACCACGCTCTCCACCACGCCGCCGGCGTCCGCCTCCAGCCGCGTCCTCAGATGACCGATGAACAGGCCGATAATGTCGATGAAGCCGATCTGGCGCGCCTTGATACGCGTCTTCTCGTGGGCGAGCGAACTGCCGAGCACGCTCTTCAAAGAGCGCATCAGGCGGCCTTCGATGCTGTCGGTGTAATCGCCGATCGCGCGACGGCCGAAATAGGTATGGCCGTCCTCGAAGTTGAAGAACACGGCGCTTGGCAAAGTGGGTTGTTCGCCCTCCAGCGCGACCAGCCGTGCCTTGCCGTTCCGGATCACGCCCACCGTGGAATTGGACGTGCCGAAGTCGATGCCGCCGAATGCCTGATGCATTGCAGCCTCCTGTCATTGTTTCACGGCGGCAAAACAGCGCGACGCATCGCGTTGTCATCCCGGACCGCTCTTGCCAATTGTATGTGCGTGTTTGCCCCTGGGCTGGGAGGCGGCGGTTTATCGCATGGCGGGGAAAAGGGGAACCCCTCTTTTCCCGCAGCATCAATCTTTGCGGAACACCAGCCGGCCGAGCCAGCCCGTCACCATGGCCAGCGATATGGCGAACACGCCGTAGAGGAACGAATAGTCGTGGGCGACGCGGAAGATCGATTGTTCGAAGCCTGATTTGCGGATTTCGAGTTGTGCCGAACTCTCCTTCACGAAGAGGCCGCTCTTGAATAGGAACGCGCGCGCCTTGTGCGTGCCGACCGACACATTAGGCGCCAGCCTGACGGTGGCGCGAAACAAGTTCTGCGACAGGAATTGCACGCCGCCGACATTCTCGCTGTAGAGGCCGGCGGCGGCCTTGCGCTCGCGCAGCGCCGCTGTGAACTCCTCGATCGTCGCCGGACTGTCACCGGCATCGGCGGGCTGCATGTAAAGGTTGGAGGCGCCGAGCGACAGTTGCTTGTAGCCATTGGGTTCGGTGATGTCCTGCAACGGCCGCGTCGTCGCCACAGAATAAGACACCGGCACGTTCTCGAAGGTCTCGGAATCCAGATTGACCCAGACGCCCAGCACCCGGTCCTTGCGGCGCACCACCACCGGTTTTGGTGGCCCTTCGAGCACGACGATGACGTCGTAACGGCCCTGGCGTGCCACCAGCGGATCGGGATTTTCCAGCGAACCGAAAATGGTCAGGTCGGCGCCGGAAAAACCGGCGGTGATCGACACCGCGTCGGTGGAGAGGCCGATCTGGATGCCTTCCGTCAGCGGCGTTTGCGCCTTCGCCGGCGCGGCGGCGGTCAGGGACAGGAAAGCGACAGTTGCGAGCGCTTTCAGGCCATTCATCAGTTGAGGCCCGCGCCGGACAGCGAATAAAGGTTGGGTGGCGTGACGAACAGATCGGTAGCGAGCCGGATCGCCACCGCCAGCACCAGCAGCGCCAGCAGGGCTCTCAATTGCTCGCCGCGCAGCCGCTGGCCGGCCTTGGCGCCATATTGTGCCCCGGCCACGCCGCCGGCCATCAAGAGGAAGGCCAGCATCACATCGACGGTCTGGTTGGTGGTGGCGTGAACCAGCGTCGTGTAGGCGGAGGTGAAGATGATCTGGAACAGCGAGGTGCCGATGACGACGTTGGTCGGCACTTTCAACAGATAGATCAGCGCCGGCACCATGATGAAGCCGCCGCCGACGCCCATGATCGACGACAGGAAGCCGATGCCGGCGCCAAGCCCGAGCACCGGAATGACGCTGACGAACAGTTTCGACGCGCGGAAGCGCATCTTCAGCGGCAGGCGGTGGATCCAGTTGTGCTGGCCGGATTTCTTCAGCACCGGTGCCGCCCCGCTGCGCGTGGCGCGCAGCGCGTTGATGCTTTCGACCAGCATCAGCCCGCCGACGGTGCCGAGCAGCACGACGTAGAGCAGCGAGATGAACAGGTCGAGCTGGCCGAGCCTGCGCAGGAAGCCGAACACGTAGATGCCGGCGGTGGACCCGACGATGCCGCCGGCCAGGAGCACGCCGCCGAGCTTGAAGTCGAGTGTGCCTCGCTTCATGTGCGAAAGGACGCCGGAGACGGAAGAAGCGATGACCTGGTTGGCGCCCGTGGCGACCGCGATCGCCGGGGGGATGTTGTAGAAGATCAAGAGCGGTGTGATGAGGAAGCCGCCACCCACCCCGAACATGCCCGACAGGAAGCCCACCGCGGCGCCCATGGCCAGCAGCACGAAGACGTTGACGGAAATTTCCGCGATCGGGAGATAGATGCCCACCCGTCAGTCTCGATCAGTTTGCCTGTCGGCGAATAAAGCCGTTGCGGACAGTATCGCATCGAAAAGCCAATTTTCTCTTGCGACGACGCGGCAGCGGGGTCAAATCCCGCCACCGCGCCGAAACAAAAAGACAACTCAATCAGTTAACAGGCAAATATATGGCAAGGGCGTCGTGGAAACGACGCTTCTGCCGTTATTTGCGCGCCAGCAATGCCTTGACCAGTTTCTCGTCGACCGCGCCGGTCGCCGGCAGCTTGTTGGCGGTCTGGAAAGCGATGATCGCGTTCTTGGTCTTCCCGCCCATCACGCCGTCGGCACCGCCGGCGTCATAGCCGTTCTTGTTGAGGATGAGCTGGATGTTCTTGACAGCCTTCTTCATGTCGATGCCGGCGGTCGTCTGCGGCGTGCCTTCCTGCCAGGATTCAGGAATGTCCACCGAATTGGCCGCCGCGTTGAGCGGCTTGGCCTTCCACAGTTCGGTCGCTGCGCGCGCCCGCTCGAGTTGCTCGGGCCGCAGCGCATTGGCGATCTGGTCGCGCTTGGCCGCGGCATCCTTGTCACCGGTCTTGGCGACCAGCGCGAACCATTTGTAGGACTCCTCCAGGTTCTGCTTCATGCCGACGCCCTTGGCGGCGAGGATGCCGAGATTGAACTGGCTGTCTTTGACGCCGAGGTCGGCGGCCTCCTGGAACCAGTGCGCGGCCGATTCATTGTCGGTCGCGCCGTCGGCGGCCATGGCGAACAGCACCGCCAGATTGTGCATGGCGCTGGCGTTGCCCTGCGCGGCGGCGAGCTGGTACCAGGTCTTCGACTTCTTGATGTCGCGCGCGACGCCGATGCCCTTTTCGTAGAAATTGCCGATGCGGTATTCGGCCGGCGCGAAGCCGAGTTCCGCCGACTTCTCATACCATCTGGCGGCCACAGCCATGTCTTCCTTGACGCCGCGCGACTCGGCGTAGCGCGAGCCGACCTCGAACAGTGCCTTGGCGTCGCCACCGGCGGCGGCGTCACGCAAGGCCGCCGGGCCGGCATCTGCCGGGATGTCGAACTTGGTCGTGGCTGT
>NZ_JAPYKP010000031.1:0-50212 GCF_037179725.1 Mesorhizobium sp. Cs1321R2N1
GGGGCGGTTGCCGCTGCCGGGGTTTTGGCCTGCACCGGTGTCAAGAAGGCGCCGCCGACGACCCCGCCGCGAATGATCATCGGACTCTGCGGGAGGACGTGCCTCGCCTCGGCCTTGTCCGGAATTGCCGCCACCTTTTCATCGGTGACGTCAGGCTCACCGAGCGCAACGACGGACACCACGTCGCTCGCCTTGCCGTCGGTCGCCTTCAGCGCAAGGATGGAGGGCGTCGAGGCCGGCGCGTCGGGAAAGACCAGCGACGAGGCCTGAGCCCCGCCAGCCGTAGCAGCCAGACTGATAGCAAGCGTTCCCCAGATACGCATAGACACTGAAATAGCTCCCCATTGCCCAGAAGCCGCACGATAGTGCCCGGCGATTGATACCGGCTTTCATGGAAACATAGCATTTTAGGAATTGATGAATTGCCAATGCCCGCTTGCCCCGGCGACGCTGTCGTACTACGCAGCCGGCATCCGCGAGGTGACGAGAGTGGCTGAAATACTTGCCGTCGGCGAAGCGATGGAACCGGCGTTGGTGCTGCTTGAGGGCGGCGATGTCGTCGCCATTCCGACCGAGACCGTCTATGGACTGGCCGGCGACGCCACCAACGGCATTGGCGTGGCGCGCATTTTCGAAGCCAAGGGGCGGCCGCGTTTCAATCCGCTGATCGCCCATGTCGCCGACATGGCGATGGCCCAGCGCATTGCCTCGTTCGATCCGCTGTCGAAGAAGCTCGCGCTTGCCTTCTGGCCGGGTCCGCTGACGCTGGTGCTGCCGCAGCGCCCCGGCAACGGCATTCATCCTCTGGTCACCGCCGGGCTCGACACGATCGCCTTGCGCATGCCGAGGGGTTTTGGCGGTGACCTGATCGCCAGGCTTGGCCGACCGCTTGCGGCACCCAGCGCCAATTCATCCGGCAAGATCAGCGCGACGACGGCGCAAGCGGTGGCGGCGGATTTAGGGGCGCGTATCAAGCTGGTGGTCGATGGCGGCGCAACACCGGTCGGGCTGGAATCGACCATCGTCAAGGCCGAAGGCGAGAGGTTGCGCCTGCTTCGGCCCGGTGGCATTGCCGCAGGGGAAATCGAGGCGGCCATCGGCATCGACCTGCTGCGCGGCGGCGCTGCCGGCGTCGAAGCGCCGGGCATGCTGGCCTCGCACTACGCGCCGGGTGCCGCGGTGCGGCTCAATGCGCGGGCGATCGTCGAGGGCGAAGCGCTGCTCGGCTTTGGCGACCAAAGAGCGGAAGGCTGGCGCGGCGCAACCGCTTTCCTCAACCTGTCGGTTTCAGGCGACCTGCGTGAAGCGGCAAGCAATCTCTTCGCCTACATGCAGGACCTCGACCGCAGCGGCGCGCGCACCATCGCGGTCGAGCCGATTCCCTTTGACGGGCTCGGCGAGGCGATCAACGACCGGCTCTCCCGTGCCGCCGCTCCTCGTGACAACGCACAGCCCTCGACGTAGTTTTGCCACATGACCGAGACCGCAAAGACACTCGATCCCGCTCTCATCGATCGTTTCGCGGCGATCGTCGGTGAGAAATATGCGCTGCGCGACCAGCAGGACATTGCGCCTTATCTGATCGAGCGACGCGGCCTCTGGCATGGCGCGACGTCCCTGGTGCTGCGGCCGGGCAGCGTCGACGAGGTCAGCCGGATCATGCGGCTGGCGACAGAGACCGGAACGCCAATCGTGCCGCAAAGCGGCAACACCGGGCTGGTCGGCGCGCAGGTGCCGGACAAATCCGGCCATGAAATCGTCCTGTCGCTGGCACGGCTGAACCGCATCCGCGAGATCGATGTCCTGTCGAACACGGTCACGGTCGAGGCCGGTGTCATCCTGCAGACCTTGCAGGAAGCGGCCGGCGCCGCCGACCGGCTGTTCCCGCTCTCGCTCGCCGCGCAAGGCTCCTGCCAGATCGGCGGCAATCTGTCGTCCAATGCCGGCGGCACCGGCGTGCTTGCCTATGGCAATGCGCGCGAACTCTGCCTCGGCGTCGAGGTGGTGCTGCCGACCGGCGAGGTGTTCGACGATTTGCGCAAGCTGAAGAAGGACAATACCGGCTACGACCTCAAGAACCTGTTCGTCGGCGCCGAAGGCACGCTCGGTATCATCACCGCCGCCGTGCTCAAACTGTTTCCGAAGCCGAAGGGGCGCGACGTCGCCTTCGTCGGCCTGTCGTCGCCCGAGGCCGCTCTTTCCCTGTTCAGCCTGGCCATGGACCGCGCCGGGGCAGCGCTCACCGCCTTCGAACTGATCGGCAAGCGGCCATACGATTTCACGCTGGCGCATGCCCCGGGCGTGACGCGGCCGCTGATGGAGGATTGGCCCTGGTATGTGCTGATGCAGATATCGTCCGGCCGCTCATCGGAGGATTCTCGGGCGCTGATCGAGGACGTGCTTTCCGCGGGCCTCGAGCAGGAATTCGTCGGCGACGCGGTCATCGCCGCCAGCCTCGGGCAGGGCGACGCCTTCTGGGATTTCCGCGAGCTGTTGCCCGAGGCGCAGAAGCCGGAAGGCGCTTCGATCAAGCACGACATTTCAGTGCCGATCGCATCGATACCGCGCTTCATCGCGGAGGCCGCTGGCGCGGTAGCCTCGGTCAGTGATGGCGCCAGAGTGGTCTGTTTCGGCCATATGGGAGACGGCAACCTCCACTATAACATCTCGCGGCCCGTCGACGGCGACGACGAGGCGTTTCTGGCGCTCTATCATGCCATGAACAAGGCCGTGCATGACGTGGTGCGCAGCCTGCATGGTTCGATCTCGGCAGAGCATGGCATCGGTCAGTTGAAGCGCGACGAACTGATCGCCACCGCGCCGCCGATGGCCATCGATCTGATGCGCCGGGTAAAGGCTGCCTTCGATCCGGCCGGCATCATGAATCCTGGTAAGGTTATCTGATCCTTTCAACATCTTGTGGCTGGTGGCATTCCGATAACCATCCCTGAGATCAGCAAAATTTAACCGACTTTCTTAAGCGCGGCGGTAAGGAGCCGGCGCTACTGTTTCCCCATAACGAGGCCGGGAAAACTGGCCCGGAGAGAACCGGACACCGGCTCTCAGGAGACAGACAGGAAGGCGCTCTATGAACGTGAACACTGGACTGAAGCCAGTCTGGGCGGGACGCAACATGCGTCTCGACCCATTCCGCCTGCCGCAGGTGGTGAGCTACGCGACACGCGACGATTATGGCGACGTGACCTTTACCATCGACCAGCGTGGCGCCGTGATCCGCCGCCTGCTCGAGATGAGCGGCCTGCCGGCGATCATTGTGCTGCCCGCCAATGCATTTCGCGGTGTCGCCGCTCGTGCGATGGAGGATCCGGAAGGCAATGTCACGGTGACCCTTGAACTCCTGCACAACGATCCGATGTTGTCGGTGCCGCTGCTGGTGGCTGACGATCTCGAAGACGTCGCCGCCGACTGGCGCGCCTGGGCCGATGCCTACCGCCTGCCGATGCTGTTGATCGAATCCGACGGCGTCGCCCGCACCCTGGAAGAGTCGCTCGGCGCCGCCATCAAGACATTGCCGCCGCAGGACCGCCGCAAAGGCCGTGTTTCGACCATGCGCCGCCCGCGCTTCCTTGCCCGCCGCAGGGCTGGTGACCTCGGCCTCAGGCTGGTCATCGACGGCCAGGAGATCATTGCGCGCGAGTGAGACCTGGCTCCCCTTCTTCCCGTAACGGGGAGGAGGGGAAAAAGCCGCTACACCAGCGGCTTCAGCGCCACCCATAGCGCGCCGCCGATCAGGCCGAGGAAGATCAGCCAGCCGACCTGGTTGTTCGACCGGAACAGCCGCAGGCATTGGTCCGGATCGTCGATATCCAGCACCGCGATCTGCCGGGCCATATGGGCACCGGCCGCTATCAAGCCAGCCAGCGCCACCACCGGGGTCTGCGCCGAGGCGAAGGCGATGGCGAAGCAGATCAGCGTACCGCCATAAAGCCCAGCGAGCCACGCTTTGGTGTTGTCGCCGAACAACCGCGCCGTCGAACGCACGCCGACAATGGCGTCGTCATCCTTGTCCTGGTGCGCATAGATCGTGTCGTAGCCGATCACCCACAGGATCGAACCGATATAGAGCATGATGGCGGGGCCATCGAGATCACCGAACTCGACCGCCCATCCCATCAGCGCGCCCCAGGAAAAGGCAAAGCCGAGAAACAGTTGCGGCCAGTTGGTTATCCGCTTCATGAATGGGTAGACGGCCACGATCGCGAGCGAGCAGACGCCGAGCAGGATGGCGAAGCTGTTGAACTGCAGGAGCACCGCCAGGCCGACCAGGGCTTGTAGGACAAGAAACAGCCAGGCCCGCCGGCGCGTGGTCTGGCCGGATGGCAGCGGGCGTGAGCGGGTGCGTTCGACCTGGTTGTCGATGTCCTCGTCGACAACGTCGTTATAGGTGCAGCCGGCGCCACGCATGGCAATGGCGCCAATCAGGAACAGCACGAGATAGAGTGGCGCCGGCAACAGCGAAAGCAGCGGGTCGCCAGGCCGGGGATAGGCGCTCGCCGCCAGTGCGGCCGACCACCAGCATGGCCACAAAAGCAACTGCCAGCCGATCGGCCTGTCCCACCGTGCAAGCTGTGCATAAGGCCAGACCGCGCGCGGCAGCACGCGGTAGACCCAATGGCGGTTCGGCGCATCGGAGACGCGGCCCTGGGACGCTTTCGACTGGACAGGTTCCATTGGCATGGAGTGGCAGCAGCGGCGGAAACCGTCAAGCGGCAAGCAGGGCAGAGCGTCCGTCCACCCGTCAGGAGGTGAAGATGTCGCGTGTGGAAAACCAGACTTTCGCCACCTCGATGAAAGCTAGCGCCGCATTCGACACGCGCTGATGCGTATCGTGGGTGAGGATGATGCGCTGCATGGGCAGCGGATCCGATAGCGGTTTGCAGACGAGGCGCAAGCCGTCATAGCTGTGGTCGCCATGCGGGCGGGTATAGCTGACCGCGACGCCGAAGCCGTTCGCCACCATGCTGCGCTGGAGTTCGAACGAGCTTGTGCGCATGTCGGCGACGGGTGACAGGCCACGGCTGCGGAACAGGTCAAGCATATGCTGCCAGCTATGCGGCTGGTCGGTCGTGATCAGCGGGTAGGCGGCCAGATCCGCTAGGCTGACCTCCGGGCGGTCCGCCAGCGCATGGCCCGCCGGCAACAGCGCATGCGGCCGCAGCTCGTGCAGCAGGATGCGGGCGAAATGCGACGGCAGGCCGAGATCGTAGCTGAGGCCGAGATCGACGGCGGCGTCCCCCAGGCGTCGCCCGAGCGTCTCGAACGTCTCGTCGCGGACGATGACGGCGACCGCTGGATGGCGTTCGGAGAAGGCGCGGATGAGGCCCGGCGCGAAATAGGGCGCCAGATCCTCGAAGCAGCCGAGCACCAGCTCGCCGCCGATCGCCGAGTTGACCTTCCCCAAGCCCAGGAGTTCGTCTGTCTCGGCAAGAACCTGCTTTGCCTTTGCCACGGCGGCACGACCGAAGGAGGTCAGCGAGACACCGCTTCCACGCTGGCGCACGAACAGTTTCTGGCCGAAATCCTTTTCGATGGCGTCGATCGCCACCGAAATAGACGGTTGCGAAATGTTGAGCGCCCGGGCCGCGCCCGTGACGCTGCCATGGCGGGCGACGGCGACGAGATAGCGTAGCTGGGTGAGCGTCAGACTCATAGTTCAAACCTATGTGTCGGATGAGAAGTTATTATTTTACTGAATGAGCGGCCGTTGCGATAGTCGCCTCGATCCTGAAAGTGAGGACAACATGGCTTCCCAACCCGCTCCACCGGCAATGGACACCGAAATCATCGATGCGCGGACAATCTCCGACTACCAGCGCGACGGTGCGGTCTGTGTCCGCGGCGCCTTCAAGGGCTGGGTCGACACGATCGCCGCCGGCATCGAGCGCAACATGCAGAACCGCAGCGCCACGGCGTCCGACATTGCCAATGGCCGCGGCAGCTTTTTCGACGATTACTGCAATTGGGAGCGCATCCCCGAATTCGTAAAGGTGGTGCGAGAATCGCCCGCGGCGCGACTGGCAGCCGCGGTGATGCGGTCGCGCACCGCGCAGTTCTTCCACGACCATGTTCTGGTCAAGGAACCTGGCACGCAGAAGCCGACGCCGTGGCACCAGGACATTCCCTATTATTTCGTCGACGGCCAGCAGACGGTGAGCTTCTGGATCCCTATCGATTCGGTGAAGGAGGCGACGCTGCGTCTGATCGCCGGCTCGCACAAATGGGACAAGATGATCCTGCCGGTACGCTGGCTGGACGACGGCAATTTCTACGGCGCCGAGGGTGATTATCGTCCGGTGCCCGATCCCGACAACGATCCATCGATGAAAGTCATCGAGTGGGAGATGGAGCCGGGCGACGCCATCCTGTTCGACTTCAGGACGGCGCACGGCGCGCGTGGCAATATGACCGCGGCCCGGCGCCGGGCGCTGTCGCTGCGTTGGGTCGGCGACGATGCCCATTATGTCGAGCGGCCGGGCCGCACCTCGCCGCCCTACCATGGTCATGGCATGCAGCCGGGGCAGAAGCTGCGCGAGGATTGGTTCCCGGTGGTCCACCAGGGCTGAACGAGAGCCAGAATAGGGGCGCTGGCGGCCTGCGCCCCCTATTCGACAGGCATAACGTTTCCGTGCGCAATTCAGATCAATCCACCCTGATGCCTTGACCCGTCGTTCAGAGAGCAATAGCGGGTTGTTTTCTCTATGGGATAGTCGGCATCAAGAGGTGGCCATGAACGTTCTTCTTCTCGGCTCCGGCGGCCGCGAACATGCGCTGGCCTGGAAGATCGCCGCTTCGCCGCTGCTGACCAAGCTCCATGCGGCTCCAGGCAATCCGGGCATCGGCGCCGAGGCCGAACTGGTGAAGCTCGATATCGCCGATCATGCCGCCGTAGCGGCCTTCTGCGGCGAGAAAAAAATCGATCTCGTCGTGGTCGGTCCGGAAGGGCCGCTGGTGGCCGGTATCGCAGATGATCTGCGCGCCGAAAACATCCGCGTCTTCGGGCCTTCGAAGGCCGCCGCGCGCCTGGAAGGCTCGAAGGGTTTCACCAAGGATCTCTGCGCCCGCTACAACATCCCGACCGCCGCCTATGGCCGGTTCGGCGATCTGGCCTCCGCCAAGGCCTATGTCGAGAAGATGGGTGCGCCGATCGTCATCAAGGCCGACGGGCTCGCAGCCGGCAAGGGTGTCACCGTCGCCATGACAATGGATGAAGCACAGGCGGCACTCGATGCCTGTTTCGATGGGTCGTTCGGCGCCGCAGGCGCGGAGGTGGTGATCGAGGAATTCATGACCGGCGAGGAGGCGAGTTTCTTCTGCCTCTGCGACGGCACAACGGCGCTTCCCTTCGGCACCGCGCAGGACCACAAGCGCGTCGGCGACGGCGATGTCGGTCCCAACACCGGCGGCATGGGCGCCTATTCGCCGGCCCCGGTGATGACGCCTGACATGATCGAGCGCACCATGCGCGAGATCATCGACCCGACCATGCGCGGCATGGCCGATCTCGGCGCGCCTTTCGCCGGCATTCTGTTCGCCGGGCTGATGATCACGGAAAACGGGCCGAAGCTGATCGAATACAACACCCGCTTCGGCGATCCTGAATGCCAGGTGTTGATGATGCGGCTGAAGGACGATCTTGTGGTGCTGCTCAATGCCGCCGTCGACGGCCAGCTTGCGCATACCTCCGTGCGCTGGCGCGACGAGGCGGCGCTGACCGTTGTGATGGCGGCGAGGGGGTATCCCGGCACGCCGGAGAAAGGCTCCGTCATCCGCGGCGTCGAGGACGCCGCGGGGGAAGGCGTCCAGATTTTCCATGCCGGTACAGCCATCAATGGCGGCGCGCTGGTCGCCAATGGCGGCCGTGTGCTCAACGTGACGGCGACCGGCGCCACCGTTGGCGAGGCGCAGGCGCGGGCCTATGCCGCGCTTGACCGGATCGACTGGCCTGACGGGTTCTGTCGCGGCGACATCGGCTGGCAGGCCGTGGCGCGCGAGCAGGCAGGCTGAACTCCGACCGGGTGGCGGCTACCGCTGGCCGCGGTCGAGGGTTGTCGAAGCGGTGCTGACCGGGTCGGCGGCCGCTGCGAAAGCGGCGTCGAGTTGCTCGGGTGAACGCTGCCCGGCCCGCTTCCAGGCGACATATTGGACAATACCGAAGCCCGGCCGTCGCGGCACCGTCTTCACGACAGGCATGCGGAATCCGTCGCGGAATTTCGACCAGCGCGAACCGAGCACGGCGGCCATTTCCTCGAATGTCGGCGGCATCGCCACATCGGCATAGATGATGGTCGCTTTGCCGGCCAGGGCAGCTTCCCGCGAGAGCGGCACCGGCACGTTGGCAAGATAATCGGGAGGCACGTCGATCAGGCCGCCGAAAGGCCATTGCTGGCGCAGCGTGACGGCATCCGTGGGCGCCACGTTGACGTCGATGTTGTCGGGCGTGCCGGCAACCCTGTAGGGGCAACGGAAGCGCCCGCAATTGGCCTGCGCCGAAAACTGCCAGAGCGCGTAGCCTTGCCAGTTGCCCATCGGAAAATGCACGTCGATGTCGGGCTTGTAGCGCGCGTACCACAGAGGCAGCCGCGACAGGAGCCGGTATTTGTAGCGGTTGTCGGCGATATATTGGGCGGTCTTGCCATTGGTGTAGAGCACCGGGAAGCGTCCGACGCGCCGATGCACCTGGCGCGCGAACTCCTCGGCGTCATCGAGCGACATCCATTGCGAGGGATCGTTGCCCTCGAGGTCGAGAGCCATCAGATCATCCGGCGCGGGGTCGGCGAAATCGAGGAAATTGTTGGCCTGCTCGACCGGATTGCCGGGACGGGCGAGATGATAGGCGCCCCATTTCATGCCGAGCGCCTTGGCCACGACCCTGCGTGTCTGGAACAATTCGCGCGTCACCGCGTGGCGTTTCCACAGCGCCTTGCACAGCTTCACGTCGGTGTCGCCGCCGAAACAGAAGTAGGGCGGCGGCATGCCGTCGGACGCCTTGTTGATGAAAGCGACGATGCGTTTGTCGGTGGCAAGCCGGGCCCAGTCGATGGAATTGTACTCGTAGGCATCGACCACCAGGGCACGGTCGGCACTCTTCCACGGCTCGGAAAAGTCCGAAGCCTTTGCCGCCGTCGACAGCCCCATCGTCGCCGCAAGAGCGAGAAGCGCTGTGCGGCGAAGGAAACACGCCGTCCTTTTCAAACAGGGAATCCCCGTTGATCAAAGGCAAATCCTGGACCGCTATGGTTAAGGAAATGCTTCTCGGGAGATTGGTGTCCGGCTGGAGGGGAAGCGCGGCCATTCTCGGCCAATGGTGGTTCGGCAATTTACCAACTAGTATGAGCAGCAAAGTCGAATTGATGCATAGAGGAGGCAGCACCATTGAGCAATGACAAGCAAATAACAGGTAATATTGGCGTTTTTCATGCGGCCCGTGAATTGTCGAGGTCCGGTTGGAACGTCATGCTTACGGTCCGCAACGCCAAAGGAGCTGACTTGTTTGCTATTTCGGCAGACGAGAGCATCATGCGTCCGATTCAGGTCAAGGCCCACGCAAAAAAGCCACAGGATACACATTTAGGCCTTGAGCCGGAGAGCTATATTACACCGTGGTGGGTCTTTATAGCGTTTGCGCTTAGCCCAGAACCGGTGTGCTACGTGATTTCGTTAGCAGAGATTCGCGATCGCATGGGACGCGATCCGGGTATCCGATCAGGGAAACCTGAACACCAGCGGCTCTTCTGGCTGCACCGTCGCTATTATACCCCCGGATCAGATTACGAGATGGTCGAGGCGCGCAATGCTTGGCATCGTCTCGGACAGCCTCGGTAAGTTTGAAGCCTTGCCGGCCAACGCAGTCGCAACGCAAAATTCGCGTGACAAATTTTGACGTTTACGTAAAAAGAAAATGGAGGCCGCCCAAAGGCGGATGGTTTTGCGGCGGCACTGGCTCTAGGGTCGGTAAGGCCGGTGCATCAGGAGGATCGAGCGGCATGTATCGAGCACCGGTCGGGGATATTGCGTTCACCCTGAAGCACGTCGCCGGCATGAAATCGGCCATCGATGCCGGTGCGTTCGGCGATCTCGGCGAGGATCTGGTCGATGCCGTCCTTGGCGAAGCCGGCCGCTTCGCCACCGAGGAGGTGGCACCCCTTTATAAGATCGGCGACGAACGAGGCGCCGTGTTGAAGGACGCGGTCGTCACCACCCCGCCGGGCTGGAAGGAACTCTATCGCCGCTGGATCGAAGGCGGCTGGAACGCGCTCTCCGGGCCGGAAGAGTATGGCGGTCAGGCCCTGCCGACCATGCTCGGCGTCGCCGCGCTCGAAATGTGGAATTCGGCCGCCATGGCCTTCGGCATCGGTCCGACGCTGACCATGGGTGCGGTCGAAGCGCTCGATAAACACGCCTCTGAGGACCTCAAGGCCAAATATCTCGCAAAGCTCGTCTCCGGCGAATGGATGGGCACGATGAACCTGACCGAGGCGCAGGCCGGATCGGACCTCGCCGCCCTGCGCAGCCGCGCCGAGCCGGCCGGCGACGGCACCTACCGCATCTTCGGCCAGAAGATATTCATCACCTATGGCGAGCACGATTTCACCGACAACATCGTCCACCTGGTGCTGGCGCGGCTGCCCGATGCACCGGCCGGAACGCGCGGCATCTCGCTGTTCCTGGTGCCGAAATTCCTGGTCGGCGACGATGGCACGCTGGGTGCGCGCAACGACGTCTTCTGTTCCGGGCTCGAGCACAAGCTCGGCATCCATGCCTCGCCGACCTGCACCATGATCTATGGCGACGGTTTCCAGGGTGCCCAACCCGGCGCCATTGGCTGGCTGATCGGCGAGGAGAACAAAGGCCTCGCCTGCATGTTCACCATGATGAACAATGCGCGGCTTTGCGTCGGCATGCAGGGCGTCGCTGTCGCGGAAGCCGCGACCCAGAAAGCGATCGCCTATGCCAATGAGCGCCGTCAGGGCAAGGCGGCAAGCTTTGGTGGCACCGGCATGGCGCCGATCGTCCATCACCCGGACGTGCAGCGCAATCTCCTGACCATGAAGGCGCTGACACAGATCGCCCGCGCCATCAGCTATTCCTGCGCCCACGCCATCGATCTCGCGCGCGCAACGTCCGACGACGAGGCGGCGCATTGGCGCGACCGTGCCAATCTCTTGACGCCGCTCGCCAAGGCCTTTTCCACCGATATCGGCGTAGAGGTCGCCTCGCTTGGCGTCCAGGTGCATGGCGGCATGGGCTTCATCGAGGAAACGGGTGCGGCAGCCCTCTATCGCGACGCCCGTATCGCGCCGATCTATGAAGGCACCAACGGCATCCAGGCGATCGATCTGATGATGCGCAAGCTGCCGCTTGGTGGCGGCGAGCACGTGCATGGCTATATCGACGAACTGGCTGGTATTGCCAATGCGGTGCGAACGTCGAACCTCGAAGGGTTTGGCCGCACCGCTGACGCTCTCGATAAGGCGCTCTCCGATTTAACGCAAGCAACGCGCTTCCTGCAGAAATCGTCGGCCGACGGCCGGACGGAGGAGGCGCTGGCGGGTGCGACGCCTTATCTCAGGCTGATCTCGCTGGCCGCCGGCGGCGCCTATCTGGCGCGGGCCGCTCTTGCCGACCAGGGCCGCATCGCGCTTTGCCGCTTCTTCGCCGAAAACCTGCTTGGCGAAGTCAGCGCTTTGAAGGAGCGCGTCATCGGCGGCGCCGAAAGCCTGGCTGCTGCCGGCAAGGCGCTGATTTCTGCCTGACCTTCACAAGGAAAAGACCGTGACAGACCACATCCTCGTCGAGCGCCAGGGCGCCATCCAGATCATCCGCATGAACCGCCCGGACAAGAAGAACGCCCTGACGCGCGCCATGTATGCCAAGATGTCGACGGCCCTTGCCGAAGGAGACGCCGATCCGGCGGTCCGCGTTCATGTCTTTCTCGGTGTGCCCGGCGCCTTCTCATCCGGCAACGACCTTGCCGACTTCATGGTGGTGGCCACCGGCGGCGATGGTGGCACGGAAGTCTGGGATTTCCTGCTGGCATTGGCCCGGGTCGAAAAACCCATCGTCTCTGGCGTCGACGGCATCGCGGTCGGCATCGGCACCACGATCAACCTGCATTGCGATCTGACCTTCGCCACGCCACGCACCGTGTTCCGCACGCCCTTCGTCGATCTCGGCCTCGTGCCGGAGGCTGGATCGAGCCTTTTGGCGCCGCGCATCCTGGGTCAGCAAGCTGCGTTTGCGCTGCTTGCCCTCGGCGAAGGCTTCTCGGCCGAGCGCGCGAAGGCCGCTGGAGTGATCTACGAGGTGGTCGAGGAGGGCGCTCTGGAGGCCTCGGTCCTCTCGGCAGCCGGCCAGATCGCGGCCAAGCCCCCGCAGGCTCTCAAGATCGCGCGCGACCTGATGCGCGGCTCACGCGACGATCTGGTTGCACGCATCGGAGTGGAGAGCGAGCATTTCCGTGAGCGGCTGAAATCCGATGAGGCGCGCGCGGCCCTCACGGCATTCATGACCAGGAAAAAGGGCTGAACCTTACCCTTTCAGGGATAAAGCCTCGTCTTGCTCCAACCACCATCGGCGTCGCGTGAGAAGACCACTCGGTCATGCAGCCGGAACGGCCTGTCGTGCCAGAATTCGATCGTCTTCGGCACGATGCGGAAGCCCGACCAGTGCTTGGGCCGTGGAATCTCGCCGATCGCGTAGCGCGCTGTGTATTCCGCGACCGCCTTTTCCAGGGCAAAGCGGCTTTCCAGCGGCCGCGACTGCTTCGAGGCCCAGGCGCCGATGCGGCTGCCGCGGGGCCGCGTCGCGTAATAGCTGTCGGCCTCGGCGTCGCTGACGATTTCCACCGGACCGCGAATGCGGATCTGGCGGCGCAACGATTTCCAGTGGAAACACATCGCCGCCTTCATGCTGCCTAGAATCTCCTGGCCCTTGGCGCTTTCGAAATTCGTGTAGAACACAAAGCCGCTTTCATCGAACCCCTTGAGCAGCACCATCCGTACGTCCGGCATGCCCTCGGCATCGACGGTCGCCAGCGCCACGCCGTTGGCATCGTTGATTTCGCTCTTGGTGGCGTCGTCCAGCCAAGCGGCAAAGAGGCGAAACGGCTCGGCCGCTTCGGTAAAGTCACTGGTTGTTAACGCTGTGTCACTCATAGTTTTTCTCAAATTGTCACGAGATCAGGGAGGTTGCCGATTGTCGCGTATCGCGCAAGCTTTTGACAGCAGGCAATGGAGCGTTATCGCTTCAGCCAGCGCGAAAGCGGCGATCGTGGCAATCGCCCTGCCGCTTGCTGGCTGCGGTGCGGGCGGCTTCAGCCTGGACAAAGCCGAAGTCGACCGCTCGATCCTGACCAGCAGCACATCGGCTTCGGCCAAGCCGGCCGATTCGGATCGCGACTCCGACCAGACGACGATCGGCAATGCGGTATCCTCCGCCGACATCGAGCAACTCAGTGGCCAGGCAGTGCCTTGGGCGAATGCCGGCACCGGCTCGCGCGGCTCCATCACGGAACTGGCGGAATTGAAGGACAGCGGCCAGACCTGCCGCCGCTTCAGGGCTTCGCGCGAGAGCTTTGACGGCGTTGCCATGTTCGAGGGCGAACTCTGTCTTGCCAGTGCCGGCGGCTGGCGCATGCAGGGCTTCAAGGCACTCTGATTTTCCGGCCTTGATATGACGCACCGCTACTGGAATTTCTTCCTATGCGAGCGCATATAGGGGGCAAGTATGGACTCACTCCTTTTCCAGGGCAGGAAGCATGCGCGACCCCTATGAGGTGCTGGGCGTTGCAAAGAACGCATCGGCCAAGGACATAAAATCGGCGTACCGGAAACTCGCCAAGAAGCATCATCCGGACCAGAATCCGAATGATCCCAAGGCGAAGGACCGTTTTGCCGCGGCCAATCAGGCCTACGAGGTCATCGGCGACGAGAAGAGCCGTGCCGCTTTCGATCGTGGCGAGATCGATGCCGACGGCAAGCCGCGTTTCCAGGGTTTTGAAGGTGCGGCCGGCGGCGGCGACCCCTTTGCCGGGTTTCGCCGCCAGCAACAGGGCGCCGGCGGCTCGCGATTCGAGTTCCGCTCGGGCCGCCCCGGTGGCGATCCGTTCGACGGCAACAGCGACATCTTCAGCCAGATTTTCGGCGATGCCTTTTCAGGCGCGCGCGGGCCAGGCGCAGGCGACCGCCGCCAGCCGGCGACATCAGCTGACCTGAACGTCACGCTCGACGTCACCATCGAGGAAGCTGCGAACGCCGAAAAGGTCACGGCGATGTTCCCGGATGGCCGCAAGGTGGCGGTCAAGCTGCCGGCCTATGTCGAGGATGGCCAGACCATCCGGTTGAAAGGCCAGGGCGAGCAGGGACCGGGTCAGCCCGGCGACGCACTGGTCAAGATCCACATCCGCCGCCATCCGCGCTACCGCATCGAGGGTCGCGACCTGCACGCCGACCTGCCGGTTTCGCTGGCCGATGCGGTGCTGGGCGCCAAGGTGCCGGTCGAGACGCCGACCGGCAGGCTCGCTGTCAACGTTCCCGCCTGGTCGAGTTCCGACAAGGTCCTGCGGCTCAAGGGCAGGGGCTTGCCGGAGAAAGCCGGCGGCCATGGCGACCTCTATGCCCATGTGCGCATCATGCTGCCGGAAGGCGGTGACAGCGCGCTGGAATCGCTGTTGCGCGGCCAAAAAGGCTGATCAAGAGCTTTTGTCCCCCGAACTGTCCGGTTTGAACGCTTGAAGGGGCTGTGTGCCTGTGCGATAGGCACTCCACAAAGCAGAAACCTTGCGGAGAGCGCTGACATGGCGGGTGGACAGGGCCTAATGGCCGGCAAGCGCGGCCTTATTCTTGGCGTCGCCAATAATAGGTCGATCGCCTATGGCATTGCCAAGGCCTGCGTCGATCATGGCGCCGAGATCGCACTGACCTATCAGGGCGAAGCCTTCAAGAAGCGCGTCGAGCCGCTGGCGGCGGAACTGGGCGCCTTTGTCGCCGGCCATTGCGACGTCACCGATCCTGCGAGCTTGGACGAGGTTTTCGCCAATGTCGCCAAGCATTGGGGCAAGCTCGACTTCCTCGTCCACGCCATCGCTTTTTCCGACAAGGACGAGCTGACCGGCCGCTATGTCGAGACGACGCGCGACAATTTCCTGCGCACCATGGACATTTCGGTCTATTCCTTCACCACCATCGCCAAGCGCGCCGAAGCGCTGATGACCGAGGGCGGTTCGCTGCTGACGCTGACCTATTACGGCGCCGAGAAGGTGATGCCGCACTATAACGTCATGGGCGTCGCCAAGGCGGCGCTCGAGGCCAGCGTGCGTTACCTCGCGGTTGATCTCGGCGCCAAGAAGATCCGCGTCAACGCGATTTCCGCCGGGCCGATCAAGACGCTTGCCGCCTCCGGCATCGGCGATTTCCGCTACATCCTGAAGTGGAACGAATACAATTCCCCGCTGAAGCAGACAGTCACGCAGGAAGAAGTCGGCGATTCCGGCGTCTATTTCCTGTCCGACCTGTCGCGTGGCGTCACCGGCGAGGTGCACCATGTCGATTCCGGCTATCACGTCGTCGGCATGAAGGCGGTCGACGCGCCGGATATTTCGACGGTCAAGGATTAGTTCTCTCCGCTATCCTCCATCCAGGCCCTGGGCCGATCTTCGGAAGAGCTGATGTACCCGCTGGTTTATATCGTGCGCCACGGCCAGACCGCGTGGAACGCCGAGTTCCGGCTTCAGGGCCAGGCCGACACCGATCTCAATGCCCTCGGCCGCGAGCAGGCGACCGGAAACGGCCATCGGCTGACCGAACTCATCGGCGATCCCAACGAGTTCGACTTCGTCGCCAGCCCAATGAGGCGGACGCGCGAGACGATGGAACGCATCCGCGCCGCCATGAAGCTCGATCCGCTCGCCTATCGAACCGATATCAGGCTCATTGAAGTCAATTTCGGCGATTGGCAGGGCTTTACATTTGCCGAACTCGATACGCGGTCTCCCGGGGCAAGCAGGACGCGTGCTCGCGACAAATGGAATTTTCAGCCGCCGGGCGAAGGTGCCGAGAGCTACCAGATGCTGCTTGAGCGGGTGAAGCCATGGTTCGACGAGATCGACCGCAAGACGATCTGTGTCACGCATGGCGGTGTCATGCGCGCCCTGTTTCGCTTCGTGCTTGATAGGCCCGAGGACGAGGCCGCGAACCTGGAGATACCGCACGATCGCGTGCTCAAACTTGAAGGCAACAGCCTGGAGTGGCTGTAGGATGCTGGCAAAGGCCAATTCCTAATGCATGTCGCCCAAAAGTGACCTCGGTTTTGGGGAAGACGACATGCACAAAAACAAGACCTAAAGCGTGTCGCATGAATCCATTTCGACGCGACGCGCTTTAGTTCGTGTCGCTGTCTCCCGGCAACTGCATGTCGGTGACGACGTTTTCGCCATCGGTCACATCGTAAGCGATGACGATGTCCATGCCTGGCTTCAGCGCGTCGAGATCGGTCTCGGCGTTCAGCTTGTAGGATTTGCCGTCATCAAGCGTCAGCGTCAACGCGTCCTTGTCGACCTTCTTGATCAGGCCTTCGGTCTGGCCGGCAAAGGCGGCGGTGGAGAGCAGCAGCGTGGCGGCAACAGCGCCAATCAGGGTACGCATAATCGTCCTCTTTGGTCATTGCGCCGGCCTGGGTGGCGGCGGATCCTCAACGGCGAATGGAGCAGAGCAGAAACCAACCGAATGTGTCAAAACTAAATCCGCCAGATCACAGTTTGACCACTGTGGAAAACGCCAATAGAAGGCTGGCTTCAGCCGGTTTCGATGCCGGGCAGGGCACTTTCCATGTCTCACAACACGTTTGGCCATCTTTTCCGCGTCACCACCTGGGGCGAGAGCCATGGCGCGGCGCTCGGCTGCGTGGTCGATGGCTGTCCGCCGGGTATTCGTTTCACGCGCGATGAAATCCAGGCCGAACTCGACAAGCGCCGACCCGGCCAGTCGCGCTTCGTCACCCAACGCCGCGAGCCGGACGAAGTGAAGATCCTCTCGGGCTTCGTCCTGGACGAGGACGGCGCGACAATGATCACCACCGGCACGCCGGTGTCGATGCTGATCGAGAATGTCGATCAGCGGTCGAAGGACTATGGTGAGATCGCCCGCCAGTTCCGGCCGGGCCATGCCGACTACACCTACGACGTCAAATACGGCATACGCGACTATCGCGGTGGCGGCCGCTCTTCGGCGCGCGAGACCGCAGCCAGGGTCGCCGCCGGCGCGCTCGCCCGCAAGGTGGTGCCGGGCATGGTGGTGCGCGGCGCGTTGGTGTCGATGGGCGAAAAGTCGATCGATCGCGCCAACTGGAACTGGAATTTCATCGGCGACGCGGAAAATCCGTTCTTCACCCCCGATCCCGCTTCCGTTCCTGTTTTCACGCAATATCTCGACGGCATCCGCAAGGCCGGCTCCTCGGTCGGCGCGGTGATCGAGATCGTCGCTGACGGCGTGCCTCCCGGCCTCGGCGCGCCGATCTACGCCAAGCTCGACCAGGACATTGCCTCCGGCCTGATGTCGATCAACGCCGTCAAGGGCGTCGAGATCGGCAACGGCTTCGAGGCCGCCCGCATCACCGGGGAGCAGAACGCCGACGAGATGCGCATGGGCAATGACGGCAAGCCGGTGTTCCTGTCCAACAATGCCGGCGGCATCCTCGGCGGCATCTCCACCGGCCAGGCCATCGTCGCGCGCTTTGCCGTGAAGCCGACGTCGTCGATCCTGACGCCGCGCAAATCGATCGACAAGGACGGCAACGACGTGGAGGTGATGACCAAGGGTCGCCACGACCCTTGCGTCGGCATCCGCGCCGTGCCGATCGGCGAGGCCATGGTTACCTGCGCCATCGCCGACCACTATCTGCGGCACCGAGGACAGACAGGAAGGGGATAGGGGACTAAGCTTGGCTGCCACGCCGAAACGGCCAAATTTTCCTTTTCCCTACTCCCGCACTACCCTATTCCCCTACTCCCTGCGAGTGAAACGAGCGCTTTATGCCTTACGACCAGAAGAAAATCGTCGAAGCAATTCGGGCCTTCGAACGCGGCGAGATCGTCGTCGTCATGGACGATGACGGGCGTGAGAACGAGGGCGACCTGATTGTCGCCGCCGTCCACTGCACGCCGGAGAAGATGGCCTTCATCGTGCGCAACACGTCGGGCATCGTCTGTACGCCGATGCCGCGCGAGGAGGCCAAGCGGCTGAACCTCGCGCCGATGGTGGCCGACAATGATTCGGCCCACACGACCGCCTTCACCGTCAGCGTCGACTTCAAGCATGGCACCACGACAGGAATTTCAGCCGAAGACCGCACGCTGACCGTTCGCAACCTTGCCAACGGCAATGTCGGCGCCTCCGATTTCGTCCGCCCCGGCCACATCTTTCCGCTCATCGCGCGCGAAGGCGGCGTCTTGATGCGCTCGGGTCACACCGAGGCCGCGGTCGACCTCTGCAAGCTCGCCGGCCTGCCGCCGATCGGCGTGATCTCGGAACTGGTCAATGATGACGGCACCGTCAAGCGCGGCCCGCAGGTCGCGGCCTTCGCCGAGGAGCACGGTCTCAAGCAGGTATCGGTCGCCGACCTCATCGCTTACCGGCAGCGCAAGGAAACGCTGGTCGAGCGCGTCGCCTGTTCCGACATCGAGACGCTGGGTGGCAAGGCGCAGGTCTTCACCTACACGCTGCCCTGGGACACGATGCATCACGTCGCCATCGTCTTCGGCGATATCCGCGACGGCGAGGACGTGCCGGTGCGACTGCATTCGGAGGACGTCGTAACCGACGTGTTCGGCACCAGCCACCGCCTCGACGGCATCATGAAGGCGATGGGCGAACGCAAGCGCGGTGTCATCGTCTATCTGCGCGAGGGCTCGGTCGGCGTCGCCCACCAGGAGCGCAACCGGCCGGCGCCGGGCGATCGCGAGGACCATGAAGAGGCGCGCCGGCGCGAGAGCGAATGGCGCGAGATCGGCCTTGGTGCGCAGATCCTGAAGGATCTCGGCATTTCCTCCATCAACCTGATCGCCTCGCGCGAACGCCATTATGTCGGTCTCGAAGGGTTTGGCATCCACATCGCCAAGACCGAGATTATCTGAGCTCAAGAAATCCTGGCTGTCACTCGGCCGGGATTGCCGCCTCGCATCCTTCCCACTCGCATTCGTGGGTGGCGAGGCTGCGCTGGCCGAGCAGCACCGTGACCAGTGCGATAACGCCCGATGCCACCGAAACCCAGAACCCGTTCTGGGCGCCGAACGCATCCACCATCGCGCCGGCAGCGAACGAACCGAGCGCCATGCCGATGCCGATGCCGGTGGTCACCCAGGTGATGCCTTCGGTCAGCATCGTCTCAGGCACATGCCGTTCGATCAGGCCGAAGGCGGTGATGAAGGTCGGCGAGATCGCCACGCCGCTGATGAAGACAGTCAGCGCGAGCACGGGCACGGTGCTGGCGGTAAGCGGCAGCAGTGTGCCGAGCGCGACCAACGCGACCGCGATGGCGAGCTGGCGCTGCAGCGGTGCTTTCAGGTTGAGCGCGCCGATGATGATGCCGAGCACGAAGGAGCCCAGCGCATAGACGCCGATGACGAGACTTGCGGCGCCTGGCTGGCCGAGTTCCTTGGTGATCGCCACCGTGCTCACCTCCGTCGTCGCGAAAGTCGCGCCGATGAAGATCATGGCGAAGGTGATGATTTGAACCGGCCCCAGGCGGATAGCCGAGCCGGTTGAGCCATGGTCCACCGGTCGCACCTGCGGTTCGGTCGAACGCTGCAGGATGAAGGCTGTCGAGCCCAGGGCCAGGAACAGCGTGCTGACGAGCACGCCCGCTTCCGGGAACAGCGCGGCGCTGAGACCAACCGACAGCGATGCGCCGGCGATGTAGACCAGTTCGTCGGCCGCCGACTCGAAGGCGAAGGCGGTGTTCATCTCGGGCCGGCCCCGGAAAATCTCGGTCCAGCGCGCGCGTACCATGGCCGGCATGCTTGGCATCGCCGCGGCCAGCAATGCCGACACGAATAGCGTCCATACCGGCCAGTCCTGATTGGCCGATGCGATCAGGGCCGCGAATGCGAGCACGGAGATGATGGTGGTGGGGACGACAACCCGCGTCTGGCCGAGGCGGTCGACCAACCTCGATATTTGCGGCGCCAGGAAAGCATTGGCCAAGGCGAACGTCGCCGAAACCGCACCCGCCAGCCAGTATTCGCCACGCGTCTGCGACAGCATCGCCACGATGCCGATCGGCGCCATGGCGATCGGCAGGCGCGCCATGAAGCCGGCGGCGGCAAAGCCCCTGGCGCCAGGAGCGCGAAAGATTTCCGAGTAGGGGTTTTGCATGATCCTGTTCCTCGACAAGGGGCGATTCGACAATTACATACGAGACGTATAAGTGTTAGATAGACCATACGTCGCGTATGTCAATTGGCATACGGAGCGTATGTAGATAAGGCCAGAGCATGCACCGACCCCGCAAGGAGATGATCGCCGAGACGCGTGCCAAGCTGATCGCCGCGGCGCGCCAAGCCTTTGGCACCATCGGTTATGCCGAAGCGTCGATGGACGATTTCACGGCATCGGCCGGACTGACGCGCGGCGCCCTCTATCATCACTTCGGCGACAAGAAGGGACTGCTGCAGGCGGTTATCGCGCAAATTGATGCGGAAATGGCCGCGCGGGTGAATGAGGTCGCGTCGAGGGCGCCGACCCGCTGGCAGCATTTCGTCGACGAATGCACGACCTACATCGAAATGGCGCTGGAGCCGGAAATCCAGCGCATCATGTTCCGGGACGGTCCGGCCGTGCTGGGCGACCCGGCACAGTGGTCGAATGCCAATGCCTGCGTCGGTTCAATGACCGATCATCTGACCGCGCTGCAACAGGACGGGGTGGTCGTGCCGGGCCTCGATCCCGAGACCGCGGCGCGGCTGATCAACGGGGCGAGCAGCCAGGCCGCGCAGCGGATCGCCAACTCGAACGATCCCGAAGCGACGTCGAGGAAGGTGGTGGCAGCGTTCAAGCAATTGCTCGAAGGCCTGCTCGAGAAGCCGGAGGCGCGGCCAAACTGACCCGCAATCGGGCTCCGCCACCGCTCGCAATTGACAATAGACGGTTTGGGCGCATCCTCCACAGCCACCTCTGGGGGATTCGGGGTATGTGGGATTTCGATATCGGCAGGTCGGTGTCCATCATGATGCGGACCTGGCCTTTCATCGTCTTTCGTATGATCGTCTATTTCGGCATCACGCTGGCCTATATCATGGCCACCGGCACCGGTGCCTCGGTCGGCTATGGCGTCGGCCATATCTCCACCGATCCCGACGGGCCGTTGTCCTTTGCCATGTGGGGCGGGATTGTCGGTTTCGGCCTCGTCTCGATCGCTGTCTACTGGATTCGCGAATACATCCTCTACGTCGTCAAGGCAGGCCATATCGCCGTCATGGTGCATCTGATCGACGGCCACGACGTACCCGACGGCCAGAACCAGATCGCCTATGCGAAAGGGGTTGTGACCGAGCGTTTTGCCGAGGCGAACATCCTTTTCGTCGTCGACCAGCTGGTCAAGGGCGCCATCCGCGCCATCACCGGCCTGCTGGGCGGCATCGCGGCTTTCCTGCCCATTCCGGGCCTGAGCGGCCTGGTCTCGTTCCTCAACACGGTGATCCGCCTGTCGCTGACCTATGTCGACGAGATCATTCTCGGCTACAACATCCGCATCAATTCGTCCTCGCCCTTCGAGACCGCGCGGCAAGGCGTTGTGCTCTACGCCCAGAACGGCAAGATCATGCTCAAGAACGCCGTCTGGCTGGCCGTGATCATGTGGGGGGTCTCCTTCGTCATCTTCCTGCTGATGCTGGCCCCGGCAGCCGCCATTCTTTACGTCATGCCAGGACAGCTCGCCGGTTGGGCCTTCGTTCTGGCCATCGTCTTTGCCTGGGCCTTTAAGGCGGCGTTCATCGAGCCGTTCGCCATCGCCTGCCTGATGCAGGTCTATTTCAAGACCATCGAGGGTCAGGTGCCCGATGCCGCCTGGGACGCCAGGCTGGCCGATGCCTCGTCGAAGTTCCGGGAACTCAAGCGCAAGGCGCTCTCCACCTTCGACGGTTCGCGCTGGGGCACGGCCGGCGCGACACGCTGATCGGTTGGGCTGGCGGGCCCACCGGCAACAGTGCTGAAGCGGGCCACTGTCGATTTGAGCGGCGCTTCGCCTTGCCCACAAAAAGTCTCGCTCATGATCAGGTCGGGCAACGGCAGCCGTCGGCCCCAGCCATGCGTTTCGAGATCCGGTTTTGGCGCGAACTCCGAGACACGGCCGACGCAGAGATAGGCGATCGGCGTCACGTGATCGGGGATGGACAGCAGGCTCTTCAGCGCTTGCGCCTCGATGATGCTGACCCAGCCGACGCCGACTCCCTCGGCGCGTGCCGCCAGCCAAAAATTCTGCACCGCGCAGACCGTGCTGTAGAGATCCATTTCCGGATTGTGCCAGCGTCCCAGCGGCGAGGCTTTCGAGCGCTCGCGGTCGCAGGTGATGCAGATGTTCAATGCGCTTTCGCAGATGCCTTCGAGCTTGAGCTTGCGGTAAAGCGCCCGCCGGTCCGCCTCGATTGCCGGCAGTTCCTGTTCGCGCGCCGCCAAGAACAGATCGCGCACCTCCGCCCGTCGCGCGGCATCGCGGATGACGATGAAATTCCAAGGCTGCATGAAGCCGACTGACGGCGCGTGATGGGCGGCGAGCAAAAGCCGCGCCAGCACCTCGTCGTCGATCGCTTCCGATGTAAAATGGCTGCGGACGTCGCGCCGCGTGAACATGGCGCGGTAAACCGCGTCGCGCGCGATCTGATCAAATCCATCGGCCGTTGGAGCGGTCATAGCTTCCGGCATCGCTTGTCCCCTTGCGATTGCAGCAGTTCAAATTCTCAGAGCGTACTTGTGCGTCCAGGAGGGCGCACGTCGCTCTGATATCATCCGCCTGACCATGCGGATGACGATGCCTGCCAGGCCGGTCTTCTGGCTCGGGATCAACCCACGTCCGGTGCCTTCCCGTCATCGACAGTGGCATTTACCGGCGCGGTCCCCCTCACAGCGTTGGGCACGCCACGGCATCAAACCGTGTTCCCGATTCTCCCGCCAGAGCATTTGCTCCCAAGTGGAATCACTTGGCGTCGCAGAAATGCGGCTAAAACAAACCTCCGGCAGGCACCAGGCAGTGGCGGCGACCTTACGCCGAAGCGCCGGCGACGCCAATGCCCGCAGCGACATGAATGGACGCAGGCGTGATTTTCCCCAGCGATCAAGCCGCAACGCATGGCCATCACGGCGCCGGGGCACTAGATAAGGGGGACATGGCCACTCGTCTCTACACGCACCCGATCTTCCTCGAACACATCACCCCGCCAGGTCACCCCGAGCGGCCCGACCGCTTGCGCGCCATCGAGCGCGTGCTCGACGACGAAGCTTTTGCCGCGCTTGACCGCGCCGAGGCACCGCAAGGCGACGAGGCGACCATCCTCTATGCGCATCCCGCCGATTTCGTCGCGCGCGTGCGTGCCGCCATTCCCGCTGAAGGCCTCGCCCGCATCGACGCCGACACCACCGCCAGCCCGAAGAGCTGGCAGGCGGTGATCACCGCGATCGGCGCCGCCAATGCCGCCGTCGACGACGTCTTTGCGGGCCGCGCCGACAATGTCTTCGTCGCGGCTCGTCCGCCCGGCCACCATGCCGAAAAGACCACGGCCATGGGCTTCTGCTTCTTCAACACTGCGGCTATCGCTGCCCGCTATGCGCAGAAGAAGCATGGTGCGGAGCGTGTCGCCGTCGTCGATTGGGACGTGCACCACGGCAACGGCACGCAGGATATTTTCTGGGACGATCCCTCGGTGCTCTATTGCTCGACGCACCAGATGCCGCTCTATCCCGGCACCGGCGCGAAGAACGAGACCGGCGCCGGCAATATCGTCAACGCGCCGCTGGCGCCGCAGACCGGCAGCGAGGTTTTTCGCGATGCTTTCCTGTCGCGCGTGCTCCCGGCACTCGACAATTTCGCGCCCGATTTGATCATCGTTTCGGCCGGCTTCGACGCGCACCATCGCGACCCGCTGGCGGAGATCAATCTTACCGAGGACGATTTCGACTGGGCGACCGGCCAACTGATGCAGCGCGCCGCACGCCATAGCGGCAACCGGCTCGTCAGCGTGCTCGAGGGCGGCTACGATCTGCAGGGATTGGCATTTTCGGTCGGCGCCCATGTCGGGCGACTGATGAAAGGATGAATGATGACTGGTGAGATCAACGAAGACGTCAAGGCGATGAGCTTCGAGCAGGCACTCGACGCGCTGGAGAAGATCGTCGATGATCTGGAGCGTGGCGACGTGCCGCTCGACCAGTCGATCCGGATCTACGAACGCGGCGAGGCGCTGAAGGTGCATTGCGACCGGTTGCTGAAGGCCGCCGAGGACAAGGTCGAGAAGATCAGGCTGTCGCGCGACGGCAAGCCGGTTGGAACCGAGCCGCTCGACGCGGACTGAGGTCCGGAGCAGGCTTACCGACTTTTGGACACGATCATGATTGAGGATACAACTCGTCCCGATTGAAACGGACAAGAGGAGATACGGAAGCGATGTGCAGAAACATCAAGACCCTGTTCAATTTTGATCCGCCGGCAACCAATGACGAAGTCCGCGACGCGGCACTCCAGTTTGTCCGCAAGCTCAGCGGAACGACGCGACCGTCGAAACAGAACCAGCATGCGTTCGATCATGCGGTCGAAGCCATCGCGGCATCCGCACGCGAATTGCTTGATTCCCTGGAAACCCACCAGCATCCGCGCAATCGCGAAGAGGTGGCAGCCAAACTGAGAGCAAAGGCGGCGATCCGGTTCGCCTGACATGTCCAAAGCGGCCACCGAGCGCTGACCAGGAGAGTTCATGAGCTTCTTCCCGGGGGAAGACCCTGAGGCCGGCGATGCCTTCGCCAGCGACCAGATCGAACTGATGGTCATCCCCAACGCCAAGGATATTGGCGGCTTCGAGGTGCGCCGCGCCTTGCCGACCGCCAAGAGAAGGCTGGTCGGGCCGTTCATTTTCTTCGATCGCATGGGCCCCGCGATCATGCGCGCCGGCCAGGCGCTCGATGTTCGTCCGCACCCGCATATCGGCCTGTCGACAGTGACCTATCTGTTCGATGGTAAGATCAGGCATCGCGATTCGCTCGGCACCGAAATGGTGATCGAGCCCGGCGACGTGAACCTGATGACCGCGGGCCGTGGCATCGTCCACTCCGAGCGCACGCCGCAGGAATTGCGCGGCGCGCCGATGTCGATCTCCGGCCTGCAGACCTGGCTGGCTCTGCCGGACGGCAAGGAAGAGGTTGCACCGGTGTTCGAGAACACAGCGGCGCTGCGGCTTCCAGAGATCGATGCCGAAGGCGTCAGCGGCCGCGTCGTCATCGGTGACTTCCAAGGGTTGCGGTCCCCGGTGCGGGCAGATTCCGACACGCTCTACGCCGATTTGCGGCTGGGGCCCGGTGCCAGCGTCAAAATCCCGGCCGATGCGGAAGAGCGCGCCATCTACACGCTGGAGGGCGAAGTCTCGATTTCGGGCGACGTCTTTCCGGCCGAACGGCTGCTGGTGTTCCGGCCCGGCGACGAGATCGTCATATCGTCGCAAACCGGTGCGCATTTCATGCTGTTCGGCGGCGCCTCGCTCGGTTCGAAGCGCTACATCTGGTGGAATTTCGTCTCTTCGTCGAAGGAGCGCATCGAGCAGGCCAAGCAGGAATGGAAGACCGGCCGCTTCGATATCGTTCCTGGCGATGAGAAAGAATTCATTCCGCTGCCGGAAGGCTGAGCGGTGAGGGGCTGACCATCCGCGTCACCGACACGCATTTACTTTCGCCAGCCGGCGGCCTATCCCGCCGATGAAAAGAGAGTCTGGGCCCAACGTGAACGCAACGCCGCATACGCCGCTTCTCGACAAGGTTCGCGTCCCGGCCGACCTGCGCACGCTGGCCGAGAGCGAATTGCCGCAACTGGCGGCCGAGCTGCGCACCGAACTGGTCGATGCTGTCTCCCACACCGGCGGCCACCTCGGTGCCGGCCTTGGCGTGGTCGAACTGACAGTGGCGCTGCATTATGTCTTCAACACACCCGATGACCGGCTGATCTGGGATGTCGGCCATCAGGCCTATCCGCACAAGATCCTGACCGGACGCCGGGACCGCATCCGCACCTTGCGCCAGGAAGGCGGCTTGTCGGGCTTCACCCGCCGAGCCGAGAGCGAGTATGACCCGTTCGGCGCCGCCCACTCCTCGACGTCCATATCGGCTGGTCTCGGCATGGCCGCCGCCCGCGACCTCTCAGGCGGCCGCAACAATGTCATTTCAGTCATCGGCGACGGCGCAATGTCGGCCGGCATGGCCTATGAAGCGATGAACAATGCGGGCGCGCTCGATGCCCGCCTCATCGTCATCCTCAACGACAACGACATGTCGATTGCGCCGCCGACCGGCGCCATGAGCGCCTATCTGGCGCGCCTGGCTTCCGGCAAGGCCTATATCGGCTTGCGCGACTTTGGCAAGAAACTGACCTCCTATCTCGGCAAGCGGGCCGATCGAGCCATCACCCGCGCGGTCGAACATGCGCGCGGCTACGTCACCGGCGGCACTTTGTTCGAGGAACTCGGCTTCTATCACATCGGCCCGATCGACGGTCACAATCTGGAGCATCTGATCCCGGTCCTGAAAAATGTCCGCGACAACGGCAAGGGTCCGGTGCTGATCCATGTCGTCACCCAGAAGGGCAAGGGGTACGCGCCGGCGGAAGCGGCCGCCGACAAATACCATGGCGTCAACAAATTCGACGTCATCACCGGCGCGCAGGCCAAGGCGCCGGCCAATGCGCCGGCCTACACCAAGGTGTTCGCCGAAAGCCTGATCCAGGAGGGCCGCGATGACGACCGCATCGTCGCCGTCACCGCCGCCATGCCGAGCGGCACCGGCCTCGATCTGTTCGGCGAGGTGTTCCCGTCGAGGACCTTCGATGTCGGCATCGCCGAGCAGCATGCGGTGACCTTCGCCGCCGGCCTGGCGACGGAAGGCTACAAGCCCTTCGCGGCGATCTATTCGACTTTCCTGCAGCGCGCCTACGATCAGGTCGTCCATGATGTCGCGATCCAGAAACTGCCGGTGCGTTTCCCCATCGATCGCGCCGGCTTTGTCGGCGCCGATGGAGCCACCCATTGCGGCGCGTTCGACACCACCTTCCTGGCAAGCCTGCCGGGCTTTGTCGTGATGGCCGCCGCCGACGAAGCGGAGTTGCGCCACATGGTGCGCACCGCCGCCAGCTATGACGATGGGCCGATCGCCTTCCGCTATCCGCGCGGCAACGGCGTCGGCGTCGACATGCCCGAGCGCGGCTCGGTTCTCGATATCGGCAAGGGCCGCATCGTCCGGGAAGGCAGCAAGGTTGCCCTGCTGTCCTTCGGCACGCGCTTGCAGGATTGCCTCATCGCCGCCGAAGAGCTCGGCGCGGCCGGGCTTTCCACCACCGTTGCCGACGCCCGCTTCGCCAAGCCGCTCGACCAGGACTTGATCCGCCGGCTGGCCCGCTCGCATGAGGTGCTGGTGACGGTGGAGGAGGGCGCTATTGGAGGCTTCGCCAGCCATGTACTGCAGTTCCTTGCCCATGAAGGACTGCTGGAAAATGGCCTGAAGGTACGCCCGCTGGTACTGCCGGACGCCTTCACCGACCACGCCAAGCCGGAGAAGATGTATGCCGACGCCGGCCTCGACGCCGCCGGGATCGTGCGCACTGTTTTCACGGCCCTCGGCCATACGGTCCGCGCCCAGCGCGCCTGAATCAAAACCTGAACAGCTTGGATCAGTTTGCCGGCTTTATTTTGTAACGCGTTGTTAACGCTGCCGTTTGGCGTTTCGCTTACTGTGTCCCTTGGCCGTTTTTCAACGGCACCCTGCTAGACCGGCGTCAGGCAAGGAGACAACAACAATGAAGACGCTTCTGTGCGGCGCGGCCTTCTTGGCCGTGATGGTCTTGCCGGCTGCGGCCGAAACACCCTACGACCGCAATCTTGAAAAGGCGGCGTTAGGCATTGTCGCCGGCAAGATTGGCGATATTCGCGGCGGCTTTTCCTACAAGCAGGTGCCGCAGCTTGTGGTGCTGCCGGACCCCGCACCTCCGTCCGCTGTTGTGACCGAACATCCAGGTGAACAGGCGTCGGGGAACCGGGACGATGGTCTGTCTCCCGCTGTCGAGCGCCAGGTTTTACGGACCATCTTTTAAAACCACATGTCGCGCACACAGCGGCCATCGCGGGGCAGATCGTCGTAAGTGTCGAGGCCATCGAAATGGTCGATCGGCAAGTCGGCGACGGCTTCGGGTGGTGCCAGCCGCACATTGACTGCGATCCGTATTCGGCCAGAATCGCTGGCGCGCAAGCCGCGCCATGCCAGCACGCAGGCGCATATCGGGCAGAACAGGATTTCAAGTGACGGCGCGTCCTTGCCGGCGCGCGTATAGCTGGCCGTCCGCCCTGAAACGCGAATACGTTCGTTGACATAATCATAGGCCCACAGCGCGCCATAGCGGCGGCAAAGCGTGCAGTTGCAGGCCGTCACCGGGCCGGGATCGCCTTCCAGGGTCCAGTGGGCCGCGCCACAGTGGCAGGTTCCCGTCAGCATTCGTCCTCCGTGTTGCGACAACAGTGGTCCTCCTCGACTGATATTCTGCCGGACCCGATGCGATGCGCGCAAGCCGCGGCTTGGCTCGCTGCACCAGCCGCTCTCGCACACCGTCACCTTGTTCGGTGTAATGTTCTTGCCTTCACCGCAGGCTTTCGTCAGAGAAGGCCGATGAATTCGCCTCTGCCAGCCAGCACACGCCAGCGGCTCGACGACCTGCTCGTCCAGCGCGGGCTGTTCGCCAGCCGCTCGCGTGCCCGCGACGCGGTCGAGCGCGGCACGGTGACGGTTGACGGCGCCATTGCCCGCAAGCCCGGTCAGAACGTTTCGCCGCAATGCCTTGTTGTCATCGATGATCCGGCGCAAGGCTATGTCTCGCGCGCGGCGCTCAAACTTATCGGCGGACTGGACCATTTCGGCCTCGACCCCGCTGGCCGCGAAGCCCTCGACATCGGCGCCTCGACAGGCGGGTTCACCCAGGTGTTGCTCGAACGCGGCGCCTCCCATGTCACGGCAATCGATGTCGGGCACGGCCAGATGCATCCTGATGTCGGCGCTGATCCGCGCGTAACCGTGATCGAAGGCCTGAACGCACGCGATCTCACGGCCGCCGATCTTGCCGGTCGCAGTCCGGATTTCATCGTTTCCGACGTCAGTTTCATCTCGCTGAAACTTGCGCTGCCGCCGGCACTTGCTCTTGCCAAGCCCGGTGCCGGCGCGGTCTTTCTGGTCAAACCCCAATTCGAGGCGGGCCGCGAGGCGATCGGCAAAGGGGGTCTGTTGAAGGATCCTTTCGATGCCGCCCGGGTCGCGGGCCGGCTGCAGGATTGGCTGGATGCCGTTCCCGGCTGGCGTTCGCTCGGCCTGCATCTGTCGCCGATCGAAGGTGGCGACGGCAATCGCGAATTCCTGCTCGGTGGGGTCAAGGACCGATGAGCGCACGCTTCACAATACGAAAGCTCGGATCGCAGGGCGACGGTATCGCCGAAACCGAAAGCGGCGATCTGTTCATTCCCTTCACGCTGCCGGGCGAGACCGTCACCGCCGCGCGCGAAAGGGATCGTGCGGCGCTGATGGCGGTGCTGGAGGCCTCGCCGCTGCGCATCGAACCCGCCTGCCGCCACTTCACCGAATGCGGCGGTTGTGCCCTCCAGCATCTGGAAGCCGAAGCCTACCGACAGTGGAAGCGTGAAAAGGTGGTGCACGCATTGAAGGGCAAGGACATCGAGTGCGAAATCGGAGAGTTGGTCGGCTGCGCACCGCAGTCGCGCCGCCGTGTGGTGCTTGCCGCCCGGCGCACCGAAACAGGCATGTTGCTCGGCTTCAATCGCCATCTGTCGCCGGAGATCATCTCCATATCCGAATGCCCGATCTCACTGCCCGAGATCGTCGCGGCACTCGGCCAACTGAGGGCGCTGGCCGAATTGATATGCGCCACCACCAAATCATTCCGGATGGCGGTAACCGTTACGGGTTCCGGCCTCGACATCGCGGTGCATGAGTCCGGCAAGCTCGGCGAGCACCAGCGCCGTATCGCCGCCAATTTTGTCATTGCACAGGGCTTTGCCAGACTGTCCATCGATGACGAGATCGTCATTGAGCCAAGGAAGCCGGTCGTCATGTTCGGCAGCGTCGCGGTGGCGCTACCGCCGGGCGCCTTCCTGCAGGCGACCGAGGCAGCCGAACAGACCATGGCCGAGATCGTCGGCGGACATCTGAAGCGTGCAAAAAGGGTCGCCGACCTTTTTGCCGGTTGCGGCAGCTTCGCCTTGCGGTTGGCCGCGACGTCGGAAGTGCACGCGGTCGAAGGCGATGCGGCCGCACTTTCGGCGCTCGACCGGGGATCCCGCTTCGCGACAGGCATCAAGCGGGTGACGGGCGAGCGACGCGACCTGTTTCGCCGGCCACTGACGTTCAAGGAGTTGGACGCCTTCGACGGCTTGGTCTTCGATCCGCCGCGCGCCGGTGCCGAGGACCAGTCGAAGCAGATCGCCCGCTCGGATGTTCCATTCATTGCCGCGGTATCCTGCAACCCGGTAACGCTGGCTCGCGACCTGCGCATCCTCATCGACGGCGGCTACACCTTGAAAAGCGTGACGCCGATCGACCAGTTCCTGTGGTCGCCCCATGTCGAGGCCGTCGCGTTGCTGGGGAAGCCGAAGCGGCGGCGGTAGGTCACGACCGCCGGTTCGCAGGAAATTTCTGAAGCCTCTGTTCTTTCGACGAAATTGCACCCTAAAGCCGCCTTTGTGCGGGTTTCTAATTTCGCATCTTTGGGAAACATTTCGACCTATTCGTCGTTACTAATATGAATCGATGGCGATAGCGGACATGCAGACGCTTCAGAAATTCATCGGCCTCATCGTCACTCTTGTCTTTTTCGCGGTCAGCTCCGCGACGGGGGCCCTCGCCCAAGGTGAAAAGCGCCTGGCGTTCGTCATCGGCAACGGCGCGTATCAGTCCGGCGAGCTCGCCACCGCCGCCAATGATGCGGGCCTGATCGCGCAGACCTTGCAGGCGGCCGGGTTCGATGTGGTCGGGGCGCGCGATGTCGATCAGGAATCGCTGCGCGGCGCATTGCGTGATTTCCTCGGCAAGGTCTCCGCCGCCGGTCCCGACGCGATTGTCTTCGTCTATCTCGCCGGCCACGGCGTGCAGTTCGAAGGCGAGAATTACTACTTGCCGATCGATGCCCAGATTGCCAGTCCAGCCGACGTGCCGCTTCAGGCGATGCGGCTCTCCGATGTCACCAGGTCGCTGGCCGGATTGCCGACGAAGGTCAACATCGTCGTGCTGGACGCGGCGCGGCCAAATCCCTTCCCGAAGTGGAAAGAGCCGCTGGCCGGCGGCCTTGCGTTGGTCGATCCCGATCCGAACATGCTGATTGCCTTCAACGCCGCTCCCGGAACGGTCGCGCCCGAAAGCAAAGGCCCCTACGGCGCCTATGCCCAGGCGCTGGCCGAGATGATACGCGCGGGCGGATTGTCGCTTGACGACGTGTTCGACCGCACACGACTGCGCGTCAACGAGGTGACGCAAGGTGCGGAAGTGCCGTGGAATGCCTCGAAAATCACCACGCCGTTCGTCTTCTTCGACCGTGCCGCGGACGCCCCCGCACCCAAGGTTTCGGAGGCCGAATCCCGGTCCAATCGGACCAGGGCGATCCGCGACTTCAACGCTCATGACGCCTATGTCGCGGCTCTCGACCGCGACACGATGCGCGGCTACGAGGATTTCCTCGGCGCTTATCCACACGATCCGATGGCCAAGCGCGTGCGCGCCATCATCGCCGCGCGGCGCGAGGCGATGACGTGGCGCGAGACCTGGCTACAGGACACGCCGGAAGCCTATTGGTCTTATCTGCGGCGCTATCCGCATGGTCCGCATGCTTGGGACGCGCGCCGGCGGCTCGAACATTTCGATGCGGCCCTGGAGCCGCCGGAGGAATTCACCGTCTATGAGTATGATTTGCCGCCGCCGCCGGAGGAGGAAATCGTCTACGTCGACAGGCCGGTGCTCTATTTCGACGATCCCGATTTCGACTTCGAGCCGCCACCGCCGATCGCGGTGATCTTCCTGCCGCCGCCGCCGCCGGATTTCGTCGTGCTGGTGGCGCCGCCGCCGCCGGTCGACGTTTTCGTCCTGCCAACGCCGGTGTTCGTGCCGATACCTGCGTTCATCAACCCGCCGCGTCACATCGTGCCGCCGCCGAACGACATCATCTTCAACAACATCCACAACACGACCGTCATCAACAACATCAACACGACGATCAAAAACGAGACCATCAATCACAATGCTCAGGGTGGCCTCACTACAGGCCAGAACACGGCCGGAGGCACGGTTGGGGCCGGCTCGGCTGCACTGGCGGCCAGGGTCGCGCTGCCGCCGCTGCTGAAAAAGAGAGCGGCCATGTCCGGTCACGCCATGTCCGATCAGACTCCGTCCAGTCAGCAACAGGGTGGCTTGCCGCAGAAGCCTGGCCAGCGTGTGATACAGGGCCAGCAGCCTGGTGCCGCGACTCCGCTGTCGAAGGACTTTTCGACCGGCAAGCTTGAAACCGACCACGCCCTGCCAGGAGCCAACGGTAAAAAGCTGCCGCTCGTCAACGGTAAGCCGGCGCTGAACGGTGAGAATTTGCCCAGCAATAAGTCCAGGAAGCAGCTTGGCAAGCAAGGCATCGTGGGCGGCAACCAAGAGGCGACCGGAAATGCCGGTGCTGCTGTTACCGGAGAGCAGGGCACGGCTCAGCAGAAGGGCAAGAAGTTCCGCAAGCTGCCGACCGTCAACGGTGCTCCGGCCGAGAACAGGCTGAGTGCCGAGGAGAGGTTCAGGAAAAACAATCCGAACGCCTTCTCCGACCAGAACACCGGCAAACCGAAAAAGCTGACGCGCAGGGACTTGTCCGCCGGCCAGTCCGCTGTCGAACCAAACGATCAGGGCTTGGCCGGTGGAAAGGACAAGGGCAGGAAGTTGCGCAAGGTGCCGACCGTCAACGGTGCGCCGGCCGAAAATCGGCCTGGCGTGCAGGAGCGGCTCAGGAAGAACAATCCGGAGGTGTTCTCCAACCAGGATCAAGGCCCGGCCAGCGGAAACGACAAGAGTAGGAAGTTCCGCAGACTGCCGACCGTCAGCGATGAGCCAACCGACAACGGATCGGGCGTGCAAAAACGGTTCAGGAGGAACAATCCGGCCGTGTTCTCCGACGAGAATCAGGGCTCTGTCAGCAGGAACGACAGGGGCAGGACGTTGCGCCGGCTGCAGAACAGCGAACAGGGCGCCGCCGGCCCGGAGGTTAACGTCCAGCGCAACCTCAGGATCAGGCCGAACGAGAATGCGCAGCGTCAGTTGAGGCCGGAAAGGCCTAACGAGCAGGTGCTCCGGCCGCAGAGATCGGAGCCGAAGTCGGAATTTCGCGCGCAGCCGAGACAGCGGATGCAAGAGCGGCGTCTCCCGCAGGAGCAGCCGCCACAGCAGGTCAAGAAGAAGCCGTCTTGCGGACAGCAAGGCGAACCGGCCTGCAACCAGTAAGCTGTCGCGGCGGGGGTCACCTTCCCGTTCGCCGGGCGCAACCCGCCCGTGACCTAGCGAGAGAGTGGATCGCTGCTTTGTGGCGCGTCAGCCCGTCAAGGGCGGTTCGCTCCGGCCGCTCAAACTACGAGCTTGGCGGCATCCGTCAGGTTTTTGGCGTGCCGCCTCGCTGGTTGAGCGAAACCCAGATGTTCGGGTTCTGTTGCGATTGGCGTTTCAGGAAATAATAGCCGGTTGCATTCCAGGGGCGGATTTCGTCGACCATATTGTCCAGGATGAGATCGCCCTTGTCGGTCTTCACCGTCAGGATGGTGTGACCCTCATTGTTCAGGTCGCGCACCACCGTCATCAGCAGCGCCTGCCGGGGAAATCCCGCCTCCCGAAGAAGCTTGCGCTTGTAGAGCGCGTAGATCTTGCAGTCGCCCTTGCCGTCCACCGGATAGTCCCAGTGGTCCATCGTCGTGCCCCAGTGATCGTAGTTGCTGACGGGCTTGATGGAGCGGTTCGCCTTTTGGTTTATCCGTTTGAGGATGCTCAGGTTCTGCGCTGTCAGCTTGACGCTCGTGGCGGGCAGGGCCGGCACCTTGCACTCTTTCGGCCGGCGATGGCAGAAATCGACCCAGCCATACGGAACGCTGGTGCGTCCCCCGACCGCGACCGAGTTTGCACCGGCCGCGGGTTGCGTCGATGTTCGCTTGAACCATGTCCACTGCGCCGCCGCCGGACTGACACAGAACGCCGAAACACCAACCAACGAAACGACGCCAAAGAGGAAGGAAGAGGTCAGGACGTGAGGGAAACGCAGCACTGTCAACACCACCACAACGAGAAGACTGGCGACAAGCTAATGCGCAAACGCCAGTTCGGGCAATTGAACAATTAATAATATCCTAACACGATTGTGTTTCGCACAAGGCAGAGGTTGCCGCCGTAGGTTGGCATCAATCGCGAGCATGGCCCTGCTGCGCTTCGGCACGTACACCGGGTCCATATCCTACAATGTTTTGGCCTGCCAGGATGCGATGGCTGCACGTCCGGAAAACATCGCTGGCAGGCGATTGATTCCAGAACGCCCCGACGCCTCAGACCCTCGTGCCGCCGACTGTCATCTGGTTCATCCTCAGATGCGGCTGGCCGACGCCGACGGGCACGCCCTGGCCGGCCTTGCCGCACATGCCGATGCCATTGTCGAGCTTCATGTCGTTGCCGACCATCGTGACGCGGTGCATGGCGTCAGGCCCGTTGCCGATCAGCATGGCGCCCTTGATCGGCTGCGTCACCTTGCCGTTCTCGATCATGTAGGCCTCGGTGCAGCCGAACACGAATTTGCCCGACGTGATATCGACCTGGCCGCCGCCGAAGGAGACGGCATAGATGCCGTTCTTGACGGAAGCGATGATCTCGTCCGGCTCCATGTCGCCTGAGGTCATGTAGGTGTTGGTCATGCGCGGCATCGGCTGGTGCGCATAGCCTTCGCGCCGGCCATTGCCGGTGGCTTTCATGCCCATCAGCCGTGCGTTCTGCCGATCCTGCATGTAGCCGACCAGCTTGCCGTCCTCGATCAAAACGTTGCGGGCCGAAGGTGTGCCTTCATCGTCGACGGTGAGCGACCCGCGCCGTTCGGGGATGGTGCCGTCGTCAACGACGGTGACGCCCTTGGCGGCGACCTGCTGGCCCATCAGGCCGGCGAAGGCCGAGGTCTTCTTGCGGTTGAAGTCGCCTTCCAGTCCGTGCCCGACGGCTTCGTGAAGCATCACGCCCGGCCAGCCGCTGGAAAGTACGATGTCGAAAGTGCCGGCCGGTGCCGGGATCGCCTCCAAATTGACCAGCGCCTGCCGGAGCGCCTCCCTGGCGGCGTGCTTCCAGCTATCCTCGACGAGGAAGTCGCCGAACGCCTTGCGTCCGCCCATGCCATAGGAGCCGCTCTCCTGGCGGTCGCCATCGCCGACGACGACCGAGACGTTGACGCGGACCAGCGGCCTGATATCGCGCACCACCTGGCCGTCGGCACGAACGATCTCGACATGTTGCCAGGATGAGGCGATCGAGGCCGTCACCTGGCGCACGCGTGGATCCTCAACGCGCAGCCAGGCGTCGATTTCCTGCAGCAGCTTGCCCTTGGCCTCGAACGAAGGCGAGGGGATCGGGTTCTCGTCGCCATAGAGATGGCGGTTGGTGCGGGCGGGGGCTGCGGCAAGCGTACCGGAATAGCCACCCTTGACGGTCGACACGGCTTCGGCCGCGCGCAGCAGCGAAGCCTCGGACAGATCGCTGGAATGGGCGTAGCCACTGGCTTCACCGGCGACCGCGCGCAGGCCAAAGCCCTGGTCGGTGTTGAAATTAGCGGTCTTGAGCCGGCCGTTGTCGAACATCAGCGCTTCGCTTTCGCTGTATTCGAGGAAAAGCTCGCCGTCGTCGGTACCCTTGATGGTGTCGGCGACGATCTGCTTGATGCGGTCGTCTGAAATTTCGAATTGGCCGATCAGGCTGTTCATGGCGCGTCCGTCCGTGGGATGATTGCTTTTCCCCGATGTAGGCGTGAAGCCGCGCCCGCACAATCGGCAATGAAGATCAGTGCCGACGAATGACATCGTGGGGTTGATGCAAGCCATGCTTCTGGGTCAGCAAAAGCCGCGTCCAGGTCTGGTTGGGCAGAGCCGCGATCAGGGCAGGGCGGCAAAGCCGTCGGCGAAACCCTTGAGGTCGACCGGGATGCCGATGCCTTCCTCAGGCGTCTGGAAGACGATGAACGTTGCCGACGTGCCGGTCTTCAGCGTGTCGAGCAGCGGCTTTTCGAGAATGACCTCGGCGTAGCAGCCGTCCTGGAAGCAGCGCACGAAATAGGCGCGGCCGATGTCCTTGCCGTCGACGTTGAGGCCGAGCCCGTTCGGCAACAGCACGCCGAGCGGCGCCAGCACGCGCAGGATCTCGGCCTTGTTGTCGGCGGTGCGCAGCACGACGACCGAAAGCCCCATCTCCGGACGGTCCTCGGCGACGACGTTCTGCATCATCACGCATTGTTCCGCAGTGGCGCCGGCCGGCGTGTCGCAGATGATCGACCAGGCGCCATGCGTCGAGCGCACCGTGCCGCTCGGCTGGGCGGCATTGGCCTGACCGGCGACGAACAGGCCGGCCGCGGACAGGACGGCGAGAAACACGGCGTTCGCCAGGGTTCTCGAAAGTCCCGGTCGCGTATGCCTCAGTCTCGAAAGCCAAGAGTTCATGACGGCTCCATTGCGAATCACGGCACTTTAAGCCGCGCCAATACCAAGTAAAGGACGAGACCGCGGCCGGACTGTCCCGAAACAGGCAATACAGCGCTTTTCCCTGCCAAATTCGCCTGAATTACGACGCTTTGCGGGCGCCGCCAGCATAGGGCGGACAGACTGCCGAACTTACCCGATTCGCTACCATGGCCATCGCCCTGGAAGAGCTATGTCAGCTTGCGCGCAAAAATGCCGCACGGTTTCGACCGCTCCTTTCTTGCGGAGGGAAAAAGAGTATGGTTTGAACCAGCTTGAGACTGTCGGGATTCCCGTCCCGGCATTGTTCGTTATTCTCGTTGGCACCGCCGCGAGGGACTGGGAGACGAAGAGGGCGATGAGAAATTTCCTAGCTAGCGCCAGGTTTCCAGCAAGTGCCAAGTTTCTGAGTGCTTGTGCCGCTGCCACGATTTTTGCAGGCACATCCGCCCATGCCGATCAGCCCGTGGAGTGGGAGACCACCTTCCAGGCGCCGGCGACCGACATGATGCGGCAGATCGAGTGGTTCGGAAACTACACGATGTGGTTCATCGTTCCGATCACCATTCTGGTGCTGCTTCTCCTCGCCTACTGCATCGTGAGGTTCCGCGCGAGCGCCAACCCGGTTCCCTCCAACACCAGCCACAACACGCTGATCGAGGTGATCTGGACCGTCGGCCCGGTCGTCGTCCTGCTCTGTCTCGCCATTCCCTCGTTCCAGCTCTTGACCGCGCAGTACACTCCGCCGGAAGAGGCCAAGCTGACGGTCAAGGCGACCGGCAACCAGTGGAACTGGGATTACGAATACCAGACCGACAACACGCTCGCCTTCAACTCCGCGATCCTCCAGGACGGTGACCGCGGCGCCGCCGGCAAGGAGGACCGCAAGGTCTATCCGCGCCTGCTCGCTGTCGACAATGAGCTGGTGGTGCCGGTCAACACGATGACCCGCGTGCTCGTCACCGCGACCGACGTGATCCACTCCTTCGCCATGCCGTCCTTCGGCATCAAGATCGACGCCGTTCCGGGCCGCACCAACGAGACCTGGTTCAAGGCGGAGAAGGAAGGCCTGTATTATGGTCAGTGCTCGCAGCTCTGCGGCAAGGACCACGCCTTCATGCCGATCGCCATCCGTGTCGTCTCGGATGCGCAGTTCAAGACCTGGCTGGCGGCAGCCAAGACCAATCTGCCGGGCGCCAACAAGACGCTCATGGCCGAGGTCGACGGCCAGAACAAGGTAGCGGCCGCCGGCAATTGATGTCGCGGGTTAGCAAGATTTAGGGAACGGAGCGGAACATGGCAGACGCTGCAGCTCACGACGGGCACGACCATAAGCCGTATCATGGCTGGGTGCGGTGGGTTTATTCGACCAACCACAAGGACATCGGTACGCTCTACCTGATCTTCGCGATCATGGCCGGCATCATCGGCGCCGCGCTTTCGGTCGCCATCCGCATGGAGCTGCAGGAGCCTGGCATCCAGATCTTCAGCGGCCTGGCGCAGATGGTCTACGGCATGAATGGTGACGCCGCGATCGACGGCGGCAAGAGCATGTATAATGCCTTCGCCACCGCGCACGCCCTGATCATGATCTTCTTCATGGTCATGCCGGCACTTATCGGCGGTTTTGCCAACTGGATGGTGCCGATCATGATTGGCGCTCCCGACATGGCATTCCCGCGCATGAACAACATTTCGTTCTGGCTGCTGCCGCCGGCGTTCATCCTGCTGCTCACCTCGATGTTCGTTCCGAGTGCGCCTGGCGCCTTTGGCGTGGGCGGCGGCTGGACGCTCTATCCGCCGCTGTCGACTTCGGGCCAGCCCGGACCGGCCATGGATCTGGCGATCCTGTCGATCCACATCGCCGGCGCCTCCTCGATCCTCGGCGCCATCAACTTTATCACCACCATCTTCAACATGCGCGCGCCCGGCATGACCCTGCACAAGATGCCGCTGTTTGCATGGTCGGTGCTGATCACCGCATTCCTGCTGCTGTTGTCCTTGCCGGTTCTGGCCGGTGGCATCACCATGCTGCTCACCGACCGCAACTTCGGCACGACGTTCTTCGCGCCTGATGGCGGTGGTGACCCGATCCTGTTCCAGCATCTGTTCTGGTTCTTCGGTCACCCGGAAGTCTACATCCTGATCCTGCCCGGCTTCGGCATCATCAGCCACGTCATCTCGACCTTTTCGCGCAAGCCGGTGTTCGGTTATCTCGGCATGGCTTACGCGATGGTCGCGATCGGCGCCGTCGGCTTCATCGTCTGGGCGCACCACATGTACACGACCGGCCTGTCGCTCGACACGCAGCGCTATTTCGTCTTCGCCACCATGGTCATCGCGGTGCCGACGGGCGTGAAGATCTTCTCCTGGATCGCAACGATGTGGGGCGGGTCGATCTCGTTCAAGACGCCGATGCTGTGGGCGCTGGGCTTCATCTTCCTGTTCACCATCGGCGGTGTCACCGGCGTCCAGCTGGCCAATGCCGGCCTCGACCGGTCGCTGCATGACACCTATTTCGTCATTGCCCACTTCCACTACGTGCTGTCGCTGGGCGCGGTGTTCGCCATCTTCGCGGGCTGGTATTATTGGTTTCCGAAGATGACCGGCTACATGTATTCGCCTGTCATCGCGAACACCCACTTCTGGGTCACCTTCGTCGGCGTCAACCTGATCTTCTTCCCGCAGCATTTCCTCGGCCTCGCCGGCATGCCGCGCCGCACCATCGACTATCCCGACGCGTTTGCGGGCTGGAACTATGTGTCGTCCATCGGTTCTTATATCTCGGCCGTCGGCGTCCTGATCTTCCTCTACTGCGTGTTCGAAGCGTTCCAGAAGAAGCGGGTGGCCGGAGCCAACCCATGGGGCGAGGGCGCAACGACTCTCGAATGGCAGCTGCCTTCGCCGCCGCCCTTCCACCAGTGGGAGCAGCTGCCGAAGATCAGGTAAGGCGGCTCCCCTCGAATGCAAAACCGCCGGTCCGCCGCCGGTTTTGGCCAACGGAATAATGGACTTGAGTACGCATGGCCCTAGTCGACAAAACCAGCATTGACGAAGCGGGCTTCCGCATGTCGGAAGCGACGGCGGGCGATTTCTTCGCCCTCCTGAAGCCGCGCGTCATGTCGCTGGTGGTGTTCACCGCCTTTGTCGGGCTGGTCGCGGCACCGGTGACCATCAACCCGCTGCTGGCGGTGATAGCCATCCTGGCTATTGCGATTGGCGCCGGCGCCTCGGGTGCTCTCAACATGTGGTACGACGCCGACATCGACGCGGTGATGACCAGGACCGCCAGCCGCCCAATCCCGTCCGGTCGTATCCAGCCGCACGAGGCGCTCAGCTTCGGCCTGGTCCTTTCGGTCCTGTCGGTGATGACGCTCGGCGTGCTGGTCAACTGGCTGGCCGCGACGCTGCTGGCCTTCACCATCTTCTTCTATGCCGTCGTGTACACGATGTGGCTGAAACGCTCGACGCCGCAGAACATTGTCATCGGCGGCGCCGCGGGCGCCATCCCGCCGGTTATCGGCTGGGCCGCGGCGACCGGATCGGTCAGCCTCGAAAGCATCATCCTGTTCCTGATCATTTTCCTGTGGACGCCGCCGCATTTCTGGGCGCTCGCGCTGTTCAAGTCCGAGGACTATGGCCGCGCCGGCATCCCGATGATGCCGAACGTTGCCGGCCATGCATCGACCCGCCGTCAGATTTTCGCCTACGCACTGGTGCTGGCCCCGGTCGGCGTGCTGCCCTGGCTGCTCGGCTACACGACGCCATTCTATGGCGTGGCCGCTCTGCTGCTGGGCGTTGGTTTCGTCTGGTATGCCTGGAAAGTGCTTGGCATGGCCGACGACGACCGCGCCATGAAGCCGGCCAAGGCCCTGTTCGCCTATTCGCTGCTCTATCTCTTCGCCATCTTCGCCGCCTATCTGGCCGACTGTGTCGTCGAACGCGCGCTTGCCATGGGTGGGGCATGACTATGGTCGAGAAAGAACTCGAGATGGTCACCTTGACCGATCGCCAGAAGAAGGCCCAGCGCAGCCGTTCCATTGCGATAGGCGTAGCGCTGGCTCTGCTGGTCGTGATTTTCTACATCGCCACGATCGTGAAGTTCGGCCACAATTTGTCGGGCAAGATGTGATGAGCGTCGAGACGCCCAGAAAGACGGCCGGCAAGACCAGCAACCGCGTCGTCGCGGCCGTCTGCCTCGCCTTCTTCACCGGCATGATCGGCATGGCCTATGCCGCCGTGCCGCTCTACAAGATGTTCTGCCGGGCGACCGGTTACGGTGGTACCACGCAGCGTGTCGAGAGGCAGTATGCCGGCCGCGTGCTTGACCGCGAGGTCACCGTCCGCTTCGACGCCAACATTGCCGGCGTGCCTTGGGAGTTCCAGCCGGTCCAGCGCTCGATGACCATGAACATCGGGCAGACCGTGCAGGCGCACTATCAGGCGACCAACAAGTTCAATCGCCCCGTCACAGGCCGCGCCACCTTCAACGTGCAGCCGGAACTGGCCGGTCCGTACTTCAACAAGGTCGAATGCTTCTGCTTTACCGACACGACGCTGAAGCCCGGCGAGACGCTGGACATGCCGGTCCTGTTCTATGTGGACCCCGACATCGTGAATGTGCCGGAACTGAAGGACATCAAGACGATCACCCTGTCCTATACGATGTTCCCGGTCGAGAAGAACAAGCCGGTCGCCTCCTCGGAGCCGGCCAAGGGCAAAAGCAAGACAGTTTCAGATACCGAAGGAAATCTCGGGGGTTGATATGGCAGACGCGCACGCAAAACCACACCATGACTACCATCTCGTCGACCCTAGCCCGTGGCCTTTCGTGGGATCGGTCGGGGCGCTTGTCACCGCTTTTGGCGGTGTCTGCCTCATGGAATACCTGAAGGGCGGCTCCTTCCCGATCTTCGGCTTCAACATCGCCAATCCGTGGCTGTTCTTCATTGGCATCGTGATCGTCCTGTATACCATGTTCGCCTGGTGGTCTGACACGATCAAGGAAGCGCATGAGGGCCACCACACGCGCGTCGTGTCGCTCCACCTGCGCTACGGCATGATCATGTTCATCGCCTCGGAGGTGATGTTCTTCGTCGCCTGGTTCTGGGCCTATTTCGATGCCAGCCTTTTTGCCGGGGAGGTGCAGAACTACGCGCGCCACACGTTTACCGGTGGTGTCTGGCCGCCGAAGGGCATGGACGTTCTCGATCCCTTCCATCTGCCGCTTTACAACACCGTCATCCTGCTGCTGTCGGGCACCACGGTCACCTGGGCGCATCACTCGCTCCTCCATGGCGACCGCAAGGGGCTGGTCAACGGCCTGGTGCTGACCGTCGGCCTCGGCATGCTGTTCACCATGGTGCAGGCCTACGAGTACATGCACGCGCCGTTCGGCTTCAAGGATTCCATCTACGGCGCCACTTTTTTCATGGCAACCGGCTTCCATGGCTTCCATGTCATCATCGGCACCATCTTCCTGCTGGTCTGTCTGATCCGCGCGATGAAGGGCGACTTCACCCCCAAGCAGCATTTCGGCTTCGAGGCGGCCGCCTGGTACTGGCACTTCGTCGACGTGGTCTGGCTGTTCCTGTTTGCCTCGATCTACGTCTGGGGATCGGTCGGCGCGGTGATCGAAGGTCACTGATCCCGCCTTGGGATTCGATTTAGGGAGGCGGCCTCGGCGACGTGGCCGCCTTCTTCTTTTCGGCGCTATGATCATCGATCGATGGAAGATGCGGCTGATCTCGGTAATTTTCGCGTTTCGCTCGGTGGGGATCCCTTCGGCCACAAGCACCAGGAGGGCGATCAGCGCACGCCCGAGGGGCGTTATATCCTCGACTGGCGCAATCCAGCATCGCGCACAAGTCGATCCATGTGCCAAGGATCTGGCGGCCGCGAAGGCACGCAATGTCGATCCCGGCGGCATGATCATGATCCACGGCCATCCAATGGCTTCGGCTGGTGGGGCTGGCTGCTTCAATTGGTCGACTGGACCGATGGCTGCATTGGGGTTACGGACTCCGACATGGATGAAATCTGGGCAATGGTGGCCGATTGGACGCCGATCGATCGGGCAATGACCGTGAATGAAGACAACCATGAGTGAAGATAGGGCGATCTGGCCTCCGATCGATCCGATCTCGGCCGGCCTGCACGGCCGTTGCCCGCGTTGCGGCGAGGGACGGCTGTTTTCCGGCTTTCTCACCGTCGGCAAGCGCTGCGTCAATTGCGGCCTCGACTATTCCTACGCCGATGCCGGCGACGGGCCGGCGGTCTTCGTCATCCTGATCATCGGCTTCATCATCGTCGGCCTGGCGCTCTGGGTCGAGGTGACGCTGAGCCCTCCGCTGTGGCTGCATCTGCTGATATGGATTCCATTGGCCCTGGTGCTGTGCCTGACGGCGCTACGGTTGATCAAGGGCGTGCTGCTCACCCTGCAATACCGCAACAAAGCGGCCGAGGGCCGGCTGGACCGCAGCGAATGAGCGACGCTTCCGTCGAGGCCGGCGGCCGTTCGCGGCCGAGATCGGCACTGTTGTTCGCCCTTGGCCTTGTGCTGTTCTTGGTCCTGCTGGCGCTCGGTACATGGCAGATCCAGCGCCTGCACTGGAAGGAAGGCCTGCTGGAGACCATCGACCAGCGCACGCATTCGGCGCCGCTGCCGCTGGCCGAGGTCGAGAAAGAATTCGCCTCGACCGGCGACGTCGACTACACGCCGGTCACGGTTACCGGCACTTTCCTGCATTCCGGCGAACGGCATTTCTACGCGACCTGGGAAGGGGATGCCGGCTTCAATGTATACACACCGCTAGCCCTCGACGATGGCCGTTTCGTTCTGATCAACCGTGGCTTTGTGCCCTACGACCTCAAGGACGCCGCCAAGCGCACCAAGGGACAGGTGGCGGGCAAGATCACGGTCACCGGGCTTGCCCGCAACCCGCTTCCGGCAAAGCCCTCCATGATGCTTCCCGACAATGACGTGGCCAAGAACATCTTCTACTGGAAGGACCGCGACGTCATGGCCGCGAGCGCCGGCCTGCCTGCCGGCTTCACGCTGGTGCCGATCTTCATCGATGCCGACAAGACGCCAAATCCAGGCGGCCTGCCGGTCGGAGGCGTCACCATCATCGATCTGCCGAACAGCCATCTGCAATATGCTGTCACCTGGTACGGGCTTGCCGCGGCGCTTGCCGCCGTACTCATCCTACGGCTTCGCCGGCCGGCGAAAGAGGACTGAATACGAGCGATACCCTTGACAGGGCAGGGGTGGGCACCTCATTTCGGCGCTGACGAACCGGCAGGATTTAATGCTTCACACAATCGCCAAGCCTCCTCTGACGATCCGGCTCTGCCAGCCGCGCGGTTTTTGCGCAGGCGTCGACCGTGCCATCCAGATTGTCGTGCTGGCACTGAAGAAATATGGCGCGCCGGTCTATGTCCGCCACGAGATCGTGCACAACCGCTATGTCGTCGAGGGGCTGCAAAGCCTCGGCGCCGTCTTCATCGAGGAACTTTCCGAAATTCCGGCCGAACACCGGCAGTCGCCGGTCGTCTTTTCGGCGCACGGCGTGCCCAAGTCGGTGCCGGCGGACGCGCAGGCGCGCAACCTGTTCTATCTCGACGCAACCTGTCCGCTGGTCTCCAAGGTCCACAAACAGGCGATGCGTCACCAGCGGCTTGGCCGCCACGTTCTGCTGATCGGCCATGCCGGGCACCCCGAGGTGATCGGCACCATGGGGCAGTTGCCGGAAGGCGCGGTAACGCTGATCGAGACCGAAGCCGATGCTGCCCGGCTTGTGCCGGCCGATCCCAAGGCACTCGGTTTCGTCACCCAGACCACGCTCTCGGTCGAGGATACCGCCGGCATCATCCGCGCGCTGCAGGAGCGCTTTCCGGACTTGCAGGCGCCGGCGGCGGAATCGATCTGCTACGCCACCACCAACCGCCAGGAGGCGGTCAAGGACACCGCCCCGGGTTCTGACCTTTATCTGATCGTCGGCGCCCCCAATTCCTCGAATTCGCGCCGCCTCGTCGAAGTTGCGGAACGCGCCGGCGCCGCCATGTCGCTTCTCGTGCAGCGCGCCGCTGAAATTCCGTGGAATGAGATCGGCGGCATTTCGACGCTCGGCCTGTCGGCGGGAGCATCGGCGCCCGAGATCATCGTCGACGAGATCATCGACGCGTTCCGCCAGCGTTTCGATGTGACCATCGACCTGGCCATCACGGCCACCGAAACAGAGGATTTTCCGGTCATGCGGGTATTGCGCGATGTCGAACTGACGCCGGCCGACATGGCCTTCGTCAACGGGGCCGCGTGAACGGCCATGGCGGTCTATACAGACGTTGCGGAGGGCGAACTCGGCGCTTTCCTGAAGCACTACCCGGTCGGCGATCTCCTGTCCTACAAGGGCATCGCCGAGGGAACCGAGAATTCGAACTTCCTGCTGCACACCTCCAGCGGCTCCTACATCCTGACGCTCTATGAAAAGCGGGTCGAGAAGAAGGATCTGCCGTTCTTCCTCGGATTGATGGGCCACCTCGCAAACAAGGGGGTGTCCTGCCCGCTGCCGGTGACCGCGCATGACGGCAGCGTCATCGGCACGCTGGCCGGCCGGCCGGCGGTCATCATCACCTTCCTCGAAGGGCTTTCGCTGCGGCGACCGGCCGCGACGCATTGCGCCGAGGTCGGCAAGGCGCTGGCCGCGCTGCATCTGGCCGGCGCCGATTTTTCCATGAGGCGCCCGAACGCGCTCGCTCTCGATGGCTGGCGCAAGCTTTGGGATGCGTCTCGCGACCGCGCCGACGAGGTCGAGCCGGGCCTTGCGGCCGAGGTCGATGCCGACTTCGCCGATTTCGAGCAGAACTGGCCCAAGGGCCTTCCCGAGGGCATCATCCATGCCGATCTTTTCCCGGACAATGTCTTTTTCCTGGGCGAGAAGCTATCGGGGCTGATCGATTTCTATTTCGCCTGTGACGATCTCTACGCCTACGATGTCGCCACCTGCCTCAATGCCTGGTGCTTCGAGAAGGATTTTTCCTTCAATCTCACCAAGGGCAAGGCATTGCTTGCCGGTTATCAGAGCGTGCGCCCCCTGAGCGCGGAGGAGAAGGCGGCGCTGCCGATGCTGTCGCGCGGCTCGGCGCTGCGCTTCATGCTGACCCGGCTTTACGATTGGCTGACCGTCCCCGATGGCGGGCTGGTGATGAAACGCGACCCGACCGAATACATCAGAAGGATGCGGTTCCATCGGGCGATCAGGTCTCCTTCGGAATATGGATTGGCATGAGCAAGCAGGTTGAAATCTTTACCGATGGCGCCTGTTCTGGCAATCCCGGCCCCGGCGGCTGGGGCGCCATCCTGCGCTTCAACGGCACCACCAAGGAGCTTTTCGGCGGCGAGGCCGAGACCACCAACAACCGCATGGAATTGCTGGCGGCCATTTCAGCGCTGAACGCGTTGAAAGAGCCTTGCACGGTCGAGCTTCATACCGACAGCAAATACGTCATGGACGGCATTTCCAAATGGATCCATGGCTGGAAGAAGAACGGCTGGAAGACCGCCGACAAGAAGCCGGTCAAGAATGGCGAGCTCTGGCAGGCGCTGGACGAGGCCAACCGGCGCCACAAGGTCACCTGGAACTGGGTGAAGGGCCATGCCGGCCATACCGAGAACGAGCGTGCCGACGAACTGGCAAGGGAAGGCATGGCGCCGTTCAAGAAGGGGCCTTTCAGTCCGGCGGTGTCGGCACCGAAGCCCGATATCCAGGCAAAGCAGCCGCTGGTCACGAAAGCACGTCGTTCGACCCAGAGCTATTGAGCTTCTGTTCGCGGCGGCTGACCGGCCGGAGAATTTCTGTCATGCCGATCGCCTACTACATCACCCATCCTCAGGTTCAGATCGACGCCACCATTCCGGTACCGGATTGGGGCCTGTCCGACATCGGCCGGGCCAGGGCGCACGCAATGCTGAACCAGCCGTGGATCGCATCGATCGGACATGTGGTGTCGTCGGGCGAACGCAAGGCCATCGAAACCGCCGAAGTGCTCGGGCGGCATCTAAATCTTGCCGTAGAGGTGAGGCCGCGGATGCATGAGAACGACCGGTCGGCGACGGGTTTCCTGCCGCCTCCGGAGTTCGAGGCGGTCGCCGATCAGTTCTTCGCCAATCCGCACGAAAGCATTCGAGGCTGGGAGCGGGCCATCGACGCGCAGCAGCGCATCGTGAGCGAGGTCGAGGCCGTACTCGATGCCGGCGGCGCCGGCAACATTGCTGTTGTGGGCCATGGAGGCGTGGGAACACTCCTGCTGCTGTCGCTGAGTGGCAGGCAGATCAGCCGCGAAGCGGATCAGCCGTCGGGCGGCGGCAATTATTTTGCTTACAATATCGGTGCGCGCCACGTTATCCATGGATGGCAGCCGATCGACAGGCTGGAACAGCCCTGATTTTAGCGGATCAGCAGCGCCGTAACCCAAAGGCCGAGCGCGAACACCGTGTGCGAGACCAGATTGAAGGCGCGGATCTGCATCGGGTTCGGCCGCTTTGAAGCCGCCCAGCCGGCGCCCATGCCTGGCGCCAGCAGGAACCACCCGGCGCCGACGGTGACGATGCCGAGGATGAAGGCCGGAAGGTCGGGGAGGCCAGCCAGCCGGCGCCCGCCAGCACCACCAGGATGATGCCGTAGACGATGCCGACGAAGTAATGGAAAGCCCAGCCCAGCGCCTTCTCATGGGCGTAGGGCGCCGCATCACCGATATCGTCATGAAACACCTTGTCGCCGAGGTGCCAGACCCAGCGCCCGACCGGCCCCCAGTTCGGCCGTGGCTGGCCAAACGCCTTGTGCAGGAAGAACGCCCAGATATCCATCAGAACGGTAGCGCCGACGCCGATCGCGATAGCGCGCCACAAGATATCAAACATGTTGGAATCCCCTCCGGGAGCCGGCGGGGACGATTCGCGAACAAAGCAAGGTCTCAATCGATGGTGGCAACTATTAGGTGCTATTATTTGATTCGCTGCAAGTTTGGCTGGAGAGACTAGACTGCCATGGTGCAAAGCAACATCACCATCGACCCGCTTTCCTTGGCGTCGCCGGTCGAAAAACCCGAAATCATAGAGGTCTTGGACCTGGCCGCGGGCGAATATCGATCTGCAAATGAGTTGATCCGTTCATTTCGCTACGACCACCTGATTGAAGAACGCGTCAAAGTGCGCTCGGCCTTGCATTCCACACCGCTCTATAAATGCGCCCTCTGCCCTTCGGCCGTTTATCTCGTCTCCAGTCCGGGGAAACGCTTCTTCTTTCGGCATCGACATGAGGACGGGTCGTGCCCGGCACAGACGCGGAGTGCCCTTTCTCGGGACGACATACGAGCGCGCAAGTATCACGGGCTACGGGAAAGTGAGCCTCACAGACGTATCAAACATCTGATTGAACGCAGCTTGCTGGCGGACCCGACCTTCCGCGCAGAATCTATTCTTCAAGAGAGGCGATGGTATGTCACGGAGGACCGGACGCAGTGGCGACAACCGGACATCCAGGCATTGCGCGGTGAGCAACGCGTCGCGTTCGAGGCGCAGCTTTCGACAACATTTCTCGATGTCGTGGTCGGACGGCGAGACGACTACCGCAAAGGCGGCGCGCAACTCGTCTGGATCATGGCCGGTTTCCATCCCGACTATCGCCGCCTGACGACCGACGACATTCTATTTTCCAACAACTCCAATGTCTTCGTCGTCGATGACGAAACCTGCCGCCTTTCGGAAACGAACGGGGAGTTTCATCTGCGCTGTTTTTTTCGCGATCCCTATCGTGAAGGCGAAACGCACAAGGAGCGATGGGCCGAGCGAGTTGTTCGGTTTGCCGAGCTAACGATGGAGGCGGACACACAGCGCACCTACTTCTTCGACTTTGAGAAGGCAGAAAAAGAACTGTGCTCGACAATGGATGAAGAATTGCGAGCGGACTTCTTCGCCTTATGGACAGCAAACGTGCCCCCCGAGTCAGATGCGGGGAAGCCTTGGGCATCCCTCCGCCGGAAGCTAGCCGCGCGCGGTGTTTCAATCCCCGAGCGGCCCGACGGCAACAGCAGCTTCTCCACCATGATTCATGGGGTGCTCAGCGCGTTCAAGGGTGAGCCGGTTGGCTGGCAATTCCAGAAACTGGTGCAGGTCGCACATCACGTCGCAGAGATGTATCCGCAGCACGTCCTAGCTTTCGGCCATGCACTCGGGATTGCGAACCACCAGGACAAAATCGATGGCCAGGACACCAAGGGTCGCTGGCGGGATCGAAGCAAGAAACTGAAGCAAAGGCTGAAGGTGGCAGACCCGCGGCTCATGCCCGATCAGGAATGGCTGCCAGCACTTTGCTTCTTGTTCCCAGAGGTGGGATCTCGAGTCACCCGGTTTTTGGCAAGGCTAAAATTTGAGCGCGGCGTGCAACCCGATGCACTGCTGGCAGCAGAGAACACTGTCGAAATAATGTGAGAAATCTGTTGGGGCGACACGGAGTGGCACGAATGACAACGTCCAAGATCGACAAACATCTCCGTGCGCATTTCAAGGAACGGGCACGCGGGATCATTGCGCGTGATCGAATGGCGCGCAAATACGGGCAGTCTCAGAATACCATCGGCGAGATCGAACGTGCGCTGACGGAGACGTTCCTGCTCGGGCGCAATGGGGGCGAAGCCATGCCGCCAAGCGGACATCAGGGCAAGGATTTCGTCGATTGGATCGAGATATCACCTCGTGCCCGTCAAACACTGTTCTCAATCAGCGCAGGACTCGGCGACCACTCGAAGCAAGGGGCCGCGTCGCCGCACTTGCTTGAACGCGTTCTTGTTAGCGGCCGCAACCGCTGGCGGGTTGTCGGTAACGATGACCAGTATGCGCGACCTTTTTCGGACGGCGGTGTCACGCCTCTCATCAAGCTCGCGCTGCTCGAGCAAACAAACGAACCCGGTGTGCGCTTCGCCCTTACTGAGCTTGGCGTTGCGACGTGCAGAGAATTTTGGCGCCGATGGAAGGCTAGGGACCCAACGCTGCCACTCATGGGGGTGCGAAGCTAGAGCGGCGGACTTTCATGTGAGTCCATATCCTGCGGCAGCGAAGTAGTTTCTGCATTCTGTTGGGGAGAAGAGATTGCAGATATCGCCAATGGCCTGCCACAGGGCGTCGATGGTCCTGATGGC
>NZ_JAPYKP010000032.1:0-47620 GCF_037179725.1 Mesorhizobium sp. Cs1321R2N1
TCCGCGCGCCGATGCGCTCAACTCGACGATCGCCATGGCGTCCATCCTGTTCCGGCTTGAGCGCGCCGGCGCATTGGCGATCTGCCGCAGTGCCGGCGACGTGCGCAACGCCATGGCACAAGGCACGGTTGCCGCGGTGTTCCACATCGAGGGCGTCGAGGCGATCGATCCCGAACTCACCATGCTCGACGTTCTGCATGCCGCGGGCCTGCGTTCGCTCGGCATCGTCTGGAGCCGGCCGAATGCGTTCGGTAATGGCGTGCCGTTCCGCTTTCCGTCCTCGCCCGACACCGGACCTGGCCTGACCGATGCCGGCAAGGCGCTGGTCAAGGCCTGCAATGAACTGAAGATCATGGTCGACCTCTCGCATCTCAACGAGAAGGGCTTCCGCGATGTTGCAGCACTTAGCGATGCGCCGCTGGTCGCCACCCACTCCAACGTGCACGCGATCTGCGGCCATTCGCGCAATCTGACGGACTGGCAGCTCGGAGCGATCCGCGAGTCCGGCGGCATGGTCGGCCTCAACTTCGCCACCGGCTTCCTGCGCGAGGACGGCCGCATGAATGCCGACACCAGCCTCGACATCATGGTGCGCCATATCGATTCCCTGCTGCAGGCTTTGGGCGAGGACGGCGTCGGTCTCGGCTCGGATTTCGACGGTGCCATGATCCCGGCCGTCATCGGCGACGTCGCTGGCCTGCCGAAACTCATCGATGCGCTGGCGGCACGCGGTTTCGGCCGCGCGCTGATCGAAAAGATCGCCTACCGCAACTGGCTGAGCATGCTGGAAAGAACGATAGGTTAGAGTGGCTTATTCGAAGCCCATGCGCTTCAGCCAGTCCTTGCCGACGCCACGATCGCGAATGATCGGCAAGGGGTTTTCCGCATCGAGCCGCGCGCAGATGCGATAGACTTCGAGCGTCTCGGCGCTCATCTCGCCCTGCTTGTAGAAGAACATGGCGGCGGCATAGCGCGTGCGGCCGGACCATTTCTCGCCGAGCGGCGTGTTGACCAGCTCCCACTGCTCGGCGGCTTCGCCTTCTTCATGGTGCTTGCCCGCTTCCTCGGTCATGGTCAGAAATCCGCCGGCGGGTTGGCGGTGCGGCGGTCGAGCTTTATGAAGGGCCGCGCCACGACCTTGGCCCGTTTCATCAGCTTCTGGTACTGCAGCTCGCGCATGGCGTAGATCTCGACCCAGAGGTCCTCCACGACAGTATCACCATAGGGCAGCGTCAGCGAGGCGATGGCGATGTTGCGCTTGGCCATCGGCGACCACATGGCGGCGCTGACCAGGCCGACGTCCTTTGACTTCTTGTGGTAGACGATCGCGTGTTCGGCCGGGATGTTGCCCTCGATCTCCAGCCCAACCAGGACATGGCGCAGCTTGCGTTTCGCCCTCGCTTCGAGGATGGCACGACGGCCGTTGAAATGGCCTTTTTCCAGATCGATCATGAAGCCGAGCCCGATCTCATCGGGCATGCGCCGGCGGTCGGCGCGAATGGCGTGTTCGGCGGTGGTGAAATCGGCATTGGCGACGATCAGCCCGGCTTCGAGCCTAGCCCGATTGAGCGCGGTGTAGCCGATGGCGCGGATGCCGCGAAGTTCGCCCGCGGCCATCAACCGGTCCCACAGGCTGAGCGCCTTGTCGACCGGCACGAACAGCTCGTAGCCGAGATCGCCGGTAAAGCCGGTGCGCGAGATGGTGGCCGTGTCGCCGTCATGCGGGAATTCGGCAAGGTCGAATATTTTCAGCTTCTCGACACCGGCGAAACCGGCATCGCGCAGCACGGCGAAGGCGGTTGGGCCCTGCAAGGCGAGCCCGGCGACGGCCTCGGTTTCTTCCTCGACAATGACGTCGAGCCAAGGGCACTGTCCAGCAGCCACGGCAGATGCCGCTCCTGCGAACACAGCCGGAAGCGTGTCGGCGACAAGCGAAAAAGCGTACCATCGTCCAGGACAAAACCTTCGTCGTCACACCACGCGGTGTAATGAACGCGGCCGGGCCTGAGCCTGGTGACATCGCGCAAGGTGACGCGGTCGAGGAAGGCTTCGGCATCCGGTCCCTCGATCCGATATTTGGTCATCGGCGAGATGTCGAACAGTGCTGCCTGGCTGCGGATGGCGAAGTATTCGAGCTCCTCGTCCCAAAGCGAATGCGGCGCGCGGTAGCCGGCCCAATTGTACCAGTCCTGGGTCTTGGCTAGGGCGTCGATACGCGGTTGGAACGGCGTGCCAATGCGCGGCGTGCGGAAGTGGGATTGCGCCAGGGTGCGGGCCGCGTTGTCGAGCTGACTGGTCATGGCAGCGTTCCTTCGCAGCGAAAGGCGGCGTTGATTGGCTGAAGCATCAAATCACCCTTTCATCGCGATGATGTGCCGTGCCGCGTTCAAGCCGGGCGCACCCGAAACACCACCACCGGGATGCGAACCCGCACCGGCCAGGAACAGCCCGTCGAGCGGCGTGTCGTAGCCCGACCAGCCGGAGACGGGGTGCGAGATCAGCATTTGATCGGCCTGCAGTTCACCATGGTGCCAGTGGCCGCCTGGCATGCGGAAGCGCTTCTCGATGTCGGCAGGGGTGAGCAGTTCGGCTTGAACCACCGTCTTGCCTATGCCAGGCGCGTAGGCTTCCAACTGAGCCATGATAGCCTCGAGGAATTTCGGCTTGCCGGCATCCCAGCTTACCTTCGGTGCATAAGGCGCATATTGCACCACGGCCGACAAGACGCAGGCACCGCCTGGCGCCAGCGATGGGTCCGCAAGGCTGGGCAAGGTGATTTCCATCACCGGCTCGGGCGAGAACTCGCCATATTTGGATGGATTGAAGGCACGCTCGACATGGTCTGGGGAGGGCGCAATGACCAGCCGCCCCTTGCTGCCGGCAGCATCGACCCCGGAAAATTGCGGCGGCCGGTCGAGCGCCAAATGGAGCTTGGCGGCATCGCCCTTCATGCGGATATTTCTGACCTTGCGCATGAAGCCGGTGTCGATCCCGCGCGGCCCGACAAGATCGAGGAAGGTGGTCGCCGGATTGATGGCGGAGACGATCGTCCTGGCGCGAAGCTCCTCGCTATTGTCGAGGACGACGCCGACGGCGCGGCCTTTCTCGGCAATGATCCTTGCGACGGGCACCGACGTGCGGATCGTGACGCCAGCCTTTTCGGCAGCGGCGCGGAGGATGGCGACCACCGCGCCCATGCCGCCCTGTGGCAGTATCTGCGCTCCGGCCGCACCGCCGATCTCTCCGGCCAGACGATAATAGAGGCCGAGCAGCGAGGTCGGCGAGCGCGGGCCAAGATGGCTGCCGAGCGTGGCATCGAAGGCGAGCAGGCCTTTCAGCCTGTCGTCGGCGAGCTGCTCGTCAAGCAGGTCGGCAACGTTCATCAAAAGCACGCGCAGGAAGTCGCGCATGTCTTCCTTGCCGAGCTTCTTCAGCGCCACCGCGGTCTGGCCAAGTGCCGCGCCTTCGAACAGCGACATGCCGCCGAGATCGGGCGGGCGTCGAGAGAGGAAGGGCTTCAGGATGCCTGCGTAGCGCAGCAGTTGCGCGCGCAAATCCTTCCAGGCGGACTGTTCCGACGAACTGGCGCCGGTCAGCACCTCGCCATAGGCGCCATGCAGGACAAGCGGCGGTCCATCTTTCGACAAAGCGACCGACGGGGCGAAGTCGGCGCGAGCGATTTGCAGCCCGTGTTTTTCCAGCCCCAGCGTCTTCACCACATCGGGATGCAGCCGGTTCAGCACATGCGCGACCGACGAGATGCGAAAGCCGGGCGCGAATTCCTCGGTGCGCGCGGCGCCGCCGAGTTCGGCTCCGGCTTCCAGTACCAGCGCCTTGCGACCTGCCTTCGCCAGCGTGGCGGCGGCGACAAGCCCGTTGTGGCCGCCGCCAATGACAAGCACATCCCATTTTGGTGCATCAGATGACGTCATGGGCCGGGCTCATATGCGAGGTGGATTTTGCGAGATCGCGCAGGATCTCGGCCGCGGCGTTGCGTCCGGGCGCACCCATGACGCCGCCGCCGGGATGGGTCGAGGAACCGCACATATAGAGCCCACTGAGCGGTGAACGATACTGCGCGTAGCCCGGCACCGGGCGGTTGAACAGCAGCTGGTCGAAGGTGAGTTCGCCCTGAAAGATGTTGCCTTCGGTGAGGCCGACCTCGGCTTCGATCTCGCGCGGCGTGCGCACCTCCATATGGACGATGTGGTCGCGAAAACCCGGCGAATACTCAGCGATCTGCGCGACCACGCTTTCGGCAAAACCGTCGCGATCGGCGTCCGTCCACTCGCGACCAGCGATCTTGGGCGGCGCGTACTGCACGAAGCAGCTCATGAAATGCTTGCCAGGCGGCGCCATGGTCGGGTCGAGCGTCGTCGGGATGACCATGTCGAGGAAGGGATCGGCGGACCAGCGGCCGGCCTTCCAGTCGTCATAGGCGCGCTCCATGCGCTCGATCGAATCGGTGAAATGCATGTCGCCGCGGTAGACCGGCGAGTCCTTCGGCAGCGCGGGAAATTCCGGCAGCGAATCGAGTGCGATGTTGACCTTGCCTGAGGAGCCCCGGATCTTGAAATTCTTGACCCGGCGCAGGAAGATGTCGGGCAGTTCCTTTTCCTCGACCAGCCTCAGGAAGGTGCGCTTCACGTCGGCATTGGAGACGACCAGCTTGCCGTAGATCTCCTCGCCGCCGGCCAGAACGACGCCTTTCGCCTTGCCTCTGCTTACCAGCACGTGGTCGACCTCGGCGCCGGTGCGGATGGTTCCACCCGCGGCCTTGAAGGAAGCGGCCAGTGCCTTGGTGACCGCGCCCATGCCGCCGCGCGCATAGCCCCAGGCACCGACCGAACCGTCGACCTCGCCCATATAGTGGTGCAGCAGGACGTAAGCCGTGCCGGGCGACATCGGCCCGAGTGCCGTGCCAATGATGCCGGACAGCGCGAAGTTCGCCTTGATGACATCGGTCTCGAAATATTCGTCGAGGAAGTCCGAGATGGACATGGTCCAGAAGCGCAGGGTCAGCGCCATTTCCTCGGCGGAGAGACCGGCGAATTTCTTGCCGAGATAGAGCAGTTCGCCGAGATCGCGCGGACGCAGGCTGGTCGGATCCGGCGCCGTGCGCATCAGCAGCGGCTGGATGAAGCGGCACTGTCGCGTCACGTCGCGGGAGTAGCGGTCGTAGGCCTCGGCATCCCTTTTGGAGAAGCGGGCGAATTCGCGCCGGTGCGCGTCGTGGTCGCGGCAGTTGGCGAGATAGTCGCCATCCCGGGTGAAGACCGCGCCGCCTTCATAGGAAATCACCTGCAGGCCGAAGCGCGGCAGCTCGAGATCACGCATGATCTCGGGCCTGAACAGCGAGCAGACATAAGAGCAGTTGGAATAGAGGAAGCCCGGCGTCAGCTCGCGGCTGGTGGCGGCACCGCCGACCCAGTCGTTCTTCTCCACCACCAGCACGTCAAGACCGGCGCGCTGCAGGTAACAGGCGTTGACCAGACCGTTGTGTCCGCCGCCGATGATGATCGCGTCCCAAGCTTTCATTTTGGCCCAGTTCTCATCTGCGACCCGCTCTTCATTTTCGCGTGATCTGTTCCCGAATACGTGGAATTTGGCATGGTGTCAGCCATTCTGTCCAGCCATTCTGAATGAATGTTCAACAAATGATGTTGCGTTTTTCCAGACATGGATTACGCTTTGCCGGCGTTCGAAACAGGCGTTCGTCCATTGGGGACCGAGGGCTGATGATCGAAACGGCGGAGGCCGAGCCGGAACATGACTACACCGCCATCCGCTCCTAGCGCTATGGGGTTGAAGGGATCGCTATTCGGCCGTTGCTGCCGTGGTCGGTCGGCCTGTGTCGACAACATTCGAACCTGGGAAGCCATGCAGAAGGTGCTTGACAGTGGCGAGCACCGTCCCACTCATCTTCGCGGGTGGAAGCCGGACGCAAAGGGATAGCCGGCGATGCTGGAGACCATCATACGCATGAAGACGGCAGACGCCAGGGACGCGCTCCTTGAACCCGTACGGAAGGCTGAATCCGAAAAGCGCGGGCGCAAGGCCGCGAAGGAGGTCAGGCAGCTTCAGCTTATCGAGGCGACGATCGATTCGCTGGCCAAGCGCGGCTATTCGGAAACGACGATGGCCGATGTCGCCGATGGCGCCGGTCTGTCGCGCGGCATCGTCAATTTCCATTTCGAGAGCAAGGAAAAGCTGCTCATCGCGACCTTGCAGCACATGTATGACGAATACTCGGCGCATTGGCGCAATGCGCTGCACAAGGCAGGTGACGATCCTGCCGACCAGCTCCAGGCGCTGGTCGCGGCCGATTTCGACCGCTCGATCTGCAACAAGCGCAAGCTTGCCGCCTGGTGCGCCTTCTGGGGCGAGGCCAAATCGCGGCCGACCTACCAGGCGCTGAGCAGTGCGCGGGATGCCGTTTACCAGAATATTTTCATCGACCTCTGCACGGCGCTCAAGCAAAACGGCGGCTATGCCTACGAGCCGCAGGTCATGGCGCTGGCTCTAAGCGCCATGCTGGAAGGCTTGTGGCTGCGGTTGATGATGGGCACCGAGGACACGACCCGCGAGACGGCCTTGCAGGCGGCCAATGAATTCCTGTCGGCGGCTTTCCCGAAACATTACCCGCGGAAGGCGGCCGGCCCAACGAAATCATAAGAAAACCACAGAGGATGGAGCAGCAATGAAGACACTGACAAGACGCCTGACACTGACGCTTGCACTGGCCGGTGCACTGGCGGCTTCCGCCGCCGCCCTGGCGATCGCCGCCGACAAGGATCTTATCGTGTTTGATTGGTCCGGCTACGAGGCCCCGGGCTTCCACCCGAAATACGTCGACAAGAGCGGCGATTCGCCGACCTTCGCCTTCTTCGGCGATGAGGACGAGGCGTTCGAGAAGGTCCGTTCCGGCTTCAAGGCCGACCTTGGCCATCCCTGCTCGCAGAGCGTGGTGAAGTGGCGCGAGGCTGGCCTGCTGCAGCCGCTCGACACCTCTAGGATCACGGGCTGGAAGGACCTCAATCCCGGCATCATGGCGATGAAGAATCTCGCCACGACCGATGACGGAAAAGCCTGGTTCATGCCCTGGGACTGGGGCAATACGCAGCTTACCTACAATTCCTCCAAGATCGACGAGAAGGACGTGCAGTCGCTGAAGGCGTTTGCCGATCCGAAGTTCAAGGGCCGGGTCTCGATCGGCGACAATGTCGACGATGCCTATGCGCTGGCGAGCCTCGCCATCGGCCTGAGGGACTGGACCAAGATGACCGACGACCAGTTCAAGCAGGCCTCCGACTTCCTGCGCCAGGTACACAAGAACGTGCGCTCCTACTGGACCGACACCACCGACGTCGTCCAGCTTCTGAGCGGCGGCGAGGTCGATCTCGCCTGGGCCTGGAACGATGCGACCGTGCAGTCGGCCGCCGCCGGCGTGCCGATCAAGTCGAAGAAGGACACGGCGGAAGGCATCTCGACCTGGGTCTGCGGCTATGTGCTGTTCAAGGACTCACCCGGCAATACCGACAAGGCCTATGATTATCTCAACGCAGTCAACGATCCGGAGATCGCCAAGGTGCTGGTCAAGGATTGGGGCTACGGCCAGGCCAATGCCAAGGGCATGGCCGGCGTCGATCAGGCTGTCCTGAAGGAAAAGGGCTATGACGACGTGCAGAAATTCGTCGACAAGACGCTGTTCCAGCAGCCGCTGCCGTCCGATCTCAAGCTCGCCGAGTTCGAGAAGATCAAAGCGGGCTATTAAGCCTTTGCCTGGCGGACCCGTCCGTGCGCCGGCAGGAGCGGCGGATGGGCTCGCCAAAGCGCTTGAATTTGCCTAACCTCGCTCTCGGCATCTTTCGCGATGGGGGAGTTTTTCGCACCATGAATTCCGTGCTTCGCCGCCTTGTCATCGCCGCTGCCTGCACGTTCGGTGCCGGTGCGGTTTACGCGCTCGCCGAGGGCGGCGGCGACCTCGTCGTGTTCGACTGGTCGGGCTATGAGGACCCGCTGCTGCACCCGGCGTACACCACCAAATACGGCGCCGAGCCGACCTTTGCCTTCTTCGGCGACGAGGACGAGGCGTTCGAGAAGATGCGGGCGGGTTTCAAGGCCGATATCGCGCATCCCTGCTCGCAAAGCGTGGTGAAGTGGCGCGAAGCCGGCATGCTGCAGCCGCTCGACACGTCCAGGATAGAAGGCTGGAAGGACCTCAATCCCGGTATCATGGCGATGAAGGATCTCGCCGTCACCGCCGACGGCAAGGCCTGGTTCATGCCATTCGACTGGGGCAACACCTCGCTGCTCTACCGCACCGACAAGGTGACGGCCGAACAGGCACAGTCGCTCAAGATTTTCGCCGATCCGCGGTTCAAGGGCCGCGTCACCATCGGCGACAACGTCGATGACGCCTATGCCTTGGCGAGTTTGGTCATCGGTCTCAAGGACTGGACCAAGATGACCGACGACCAGTTCAAGCAGGCGTCCGCTTTCCTACGCGACGTGCACAAGAACATCCGCTTCTACTGGACCGACGACACCGACCTCAACCAGGCCTTTATCGGCAACGAGGTCGATCTCGTCTGGGGCTGGAACGAGACCTTCGTGACGCTGAAGGGACAGGGCCTGCCGATCGCCATGAACCGAGAGACCAAGGAAGGGATTTCGACCTGGGTATGCGGCTATGTGCTGATGAAGGATGCGCCAGGCAAGCTCGACGAGGCGTATGATTTCCTCAGCGCCGTCAACGCGCCCGGCGTATCGGACTATTTGGTCAAGACCTTCGGCTACGGCCACGGCAATGGCGCCGGGATGGCTGAAATCGACCACAAGGTGCTGGCCGACCGCGGCTTCGACAATCTCGACAGGTTCCTCGACAAGACCCTGTTCCAGCAGCCGGTACCGCCGGAGCTGAAGAAGCGCATGATCGACGAGTTCGAGAAGATCAAGGCTGGCTATTGAACGACAAGATCGAAAGAACCGACGTCGTTATCGTCGGCGCAGGCTTCACCGGCCTATCGGCCGCGATTGAATTGAAGCGCGCCGGCGTCGATTTCGTGCTTGTGGAGGCCCGCGATCGTGTCGGCGGCCGCGTCGAGACCGTGCGAAACGGACTTGGCGAGCGCATCGACAGCGGCGGCCAATTCCTGTGCGAGGACATGCCGCAGCTGATGGAACTGGCCCGGGCTCGCGGCAAGACATTCGTCGAGACTTACGTCGAGGGTGATTTCATCACCCACCCGTCAATGTCGGTCGGCAAAGCCGAGCGGACCTATCACGCCGCTATGGCAATCCGCGAACGCATGAACAGGATCGAGCCCAACGATCCTGCCATTGCGGGATTGACCGTTGCCGGGTGGCTGGAGACGCAGGATGACGCGGGCGAGGCCAAGGCGGCCTTCCGGTCGATGATCGAAGGCCTGTGGTGCCTGGCATTGGAGAAGGTGCCACTGTGGTATCTCATCGACAATGACCGGCGCATCATCAACGAGGTGCCGGAGCTGCAATATTCCCTGCGCGAGACCATGCAGTCGATGGCCGATGATCTGGCCGAGGACCTCGGCGGCCGTGTGAGGCTCGGTGAACCGGTGACCCGCATCGAATACGGTCCGCCAGGGGTTCGGGTTGTCTCGATCAATGGCGTGGTCGAAGCGCGCGAAGTTCTGGTCGCCGTGCCGCCGGCGACAGCCGCGAGGCTCGATTTTACGCCAGCCTTGCCAGCAGCCCTGGAAACGGCGCTCGGCGCCTGGGAAAGCGGCGCGGTCATCAAGATCCTGGTGCGCTATCCCAAGCCATTCTGGCGCGAACGGAATTTGAGCGGAATGGTGATGTGGCGGGATCTGCCGGGGCTGTTTGCCTGCGACGCCAGCAGGGATTCCGAGCATGCGGCGCTAGTCGTCTTCATTGGCGGGCCGCTGGCGCTGCGCTGGCACGAACTCGGCGAGGCGGACCTGCGGGCGCAGGTGACGACGAAGCTTGTGGAGGCTCTCGGTTCCGATGCCGCCGATAGTCTCGATTTCAACCGCCGCGACTGGACGCATGATGGCTGGAGCGGCGGTGCCTATAGCGACCTGATCGTCGATGTGACGGCGAGGGATGCCGAGCGCACCATTCTTGCCGGTGCGCCGCCGGTGCATTTCGCTTCGTCGGAACTGTCGCCGTCATTCCCGGGCTATGTCGAAGGCGCGATCGTGGCCGGGCGCATCGCGGCGCGCAGGATCATCGCCGATGTTCAGTCGGCCATCGCGACCAGGGCTTCGGGATCGTAGGCGAGGCGGATGGAGGTGCCGACCGGGATATCATCGGCACCGAAATCGTTGGTCTCGGTCACCGACAGCGGCTTTTCCAGCCCGGGGATCTCGACGATCAGATGGGTGATCTCGCCGAAATAATGGCGCTCGACCACCTTGCCGGCGACCTCGAACTTGGCTGTCGCATTGTCCCATAGCACGCGCAGGCGCTCCGGCCTGATGCCGAGCGTGGCGCCGCCGCCGTTGCGCACGAAAGCCTTGGGCTTATCGGTCTTGATGCGGCCGAAACCCAGCGTATCGACGATCAGCGAGGCGCCGTTCTCCTCGACGATCTCGGCCTTGACGAAGTTCATGCCGCCAAGGAAGTCGGCGACCTGGCGGTTGACCGGGCGCTGGTAGATTTCCTTCGGCGAGGCGACCTGCGCGATCCTGCCGCCGAACATCACGGCGATGCGGTCGGACATGGCGAGCGCCTCATACTGGTCGTGGGTGACCAATACGAAGGTGATGCCGACGGCCTGCTGCAGGCGGCGCAGTTCGACCTGCATCTGCTCGCGCAGCTTCTTGTCGAGCGCCGAGAGCGGCTCGTCGAGTAAAAGCACCTTGGGCCGCATCACCAGGGCGCGAGCAAGCGCGACGCGCTGGCGTTGGCCGCCGGAAAGCTCCGTGGCAAGCCGTTTGCCGAGGCCGGTGAGCGAGACCTGCGCCAACGCTTCCTCGACGCGGCGCTCCTCCTCGCCGGCCCGCAGCTTCAGCCGCTTCAGTCCGTAGGCGACGTTCTGCTCGACATTGAGGTGCGGGAAGATGGCGTAGCTCTGGAACACCATGTTGGTCGGCCGGCGGTTGGCCGGGATACCTTCCATCGGCTGGCCGCCAACCGCGATCGAACCGCTGGTCGGATTGTCGAACCCGGCGATCATGCGCAAAAGCGTGGTCTTGCCGCAGCCGGACGGACCAAGCAGCGAGAAGAACTCGCCTTCCCTGATGGTCAAGGAGGCGTCGTCCAGCGCCCTGAAGGCTCCGTAGCTGCGGGTGACGTTGCGGATCTCAATCATCGGTCTTTCGGATTGGATCCTGTCCGCGTGAATGCGCTCGATCCGCGGCTGCTCAGGCATAGAGGCCTCCCTCGTTCTGGGTGCGTCTGGCCGCGCGGCGACGCAGCATTTCGGCGATCGTCATCAGCAGGAAGGAGGCGACCAAGAGCAGCGTGCCCAGCGCCAGCACGCCGGGCAGTTTCGATGCGAAACGCAACTGGCCCCAGATGTAGATCGGCAGCGTCGCCTCGGTGCCGGTGAGGAAGAAGGCGATGATGAATTCATCCAGAGAGATGGTGAAGCAGACCAGCAGGCTGGAAATGATCGCCGGCGCCACCATCGGCAACGTCACGCGCCGGAAAGTGCCGAAGGCGCTCTCGCCGAGATCGGCGGAGGCTTCCTCGAGGCTGCGGTCGAAACCTTCGAAGCCGGAGGTCAGCACTGTCATTGAATAGGGAATGCAGATCAGCACGTGGCCGAGCACGACGGTGAACAGCGACAGGCTCAAGCCAAGCTGCAGCATCACCAGCAGCATGGAGATGGCAACGATCACTTCAGGCAGCACAAGCGGCGCCATGATCAGGCCATTGATGGCGCGGCGGCCGGGATAGCGGTAGCGGGTGATCGAGCGGGCGGCGAGGATGCCGAGTACGGTGGAGAGGATGGCCGCCGAGACGCCGACGATCAGGCTGTTCCAGGCGGCGTCGAGCAGCGCCGGCGTGCGCGGCAGGTCCTCGTACCATTGCAGAGTGAAACCGGTCAGCGGGAATTTCGGCGTCGCGGCCGTGTTGATCGAGAAGATCGGCAGGAAGATGACGGGCAGATAGAGAAAGACGATATAGAGGAACGCGTAGGCGGGCAGCCAGCCGCCCGGCAGGAAGCGCCGCGCCCTCATCGCGCCATCCTTTGCAAAGTGCGGATGATCAGCACCGTGGCGCCAGCCATCAGGGAGACGATCAGCATGGTGGTGACGGAAAGTGCGGCACCGAGCGGCCAGTTGGCCGCCTTGCCGAACTGTGCCTGGATGGCATTGGCGATCATGACGCCATCCTTGCCGCCGACGAGCTTTGGCGTGACGTAGTCGCCGACCGTCGGGATCATGACGATCAGCGCCGCGGAAATGATGCCTGGCGCCGACAGCGGCAAGGTCACGCGCAGGAACGAGCGCAAAGGGCCATCGCCAAGATCGGTGGCCGCTTCGACCAGCGTGCGGTCGACCTTCTCCAGGGACACGAAGATCGGCAGAATGGCGAAGGCCGCCCAGGCATGGGTAAGGGTGATGATGACGGCGCTCGAATTGTAGAGCAGGGCTGTCGAGGGTTCGTCGATGATGCCCAGACCCATCAGGCCGGAATTCAAGACGCCGTTATAGCCCAGGATGACCTTCCACGACATCACGCGCAGGAGATAGCTGGTCCAGAACGGGATGGTGATGAGGAACAGCCACAGGCTCTTGTGACGGCCGCAGCGGAAGGAAATGAAATAGGCGATCGGGTAGGCGAGGACGACGGTGAACAGGCTGACCGTCAGCGAGATGTAGAGCGAGCGCCATAACAGATCGCGGTAAATCGGCTCGGTCAGCGCGACGCGGTAATTTTCCAGCGTGAAGGTGCGGTCGATGGTCAGGTAGTGCTGCGTCCAGAAGGAGTGGGCGATGACCACAAGTATCGGCAGGACCAGCAGGATGAGCGCGTAGAGCAAGGTCGGGCTGATCAGGGCAAAGCCCTGTACGGGCTCGGATTGCAGAAGGGCATTTCGTCTGGCCCGCGTCATGGACAACGGGGGCGACCCCTCCGCAGCCACCGTCATTGGAGCGCTCCGGGTGTGATCTCGGTTGCTGGCCCGGCCTGTCCCGCCATACGGCATCCCATTCAGTTGGCGCCGGCTATTGTTCCCCTTGCCGGCTTTCTTTCATCATGCGCGCATCCGCGGATTGAAATCAAGCGCCATTTCTGCAATGTTGATTGAACGGACATTCAAAATCGAGTGAGCGGGGCGATGATTTCGGCCATAGCGAACCGGATTGATGCCCGGGAAAATTCGGTGATGTGGAGGCGATGATGGCGGCGGTGAGAGATCTGAAGGCAGGCGAAACGGCTGGCCCTGGCGACGACGATGCGGTCGAGCTGGCGAAGCGTCATCTCATCCAGCCCTGGCCTTATGCCGGTTCCGTCGGTTCGGAGGCGCGTGCGCTGATCGGCAAGGGCGATGGCATCTACATCACCGACAACGCCGGCAAGCGGCTCATCGACGGCCCGGCCGGCATGTGGTGCGTCAATGTCGGCCATCGTCGCGAGGAACTCGCCAGGGTGATGTACGACCAGGCGATGGCGCTGTCCTACAACACGCCCTGGTACACGATGAACGCGCCATCGGCGGAGCTTGCCAAACGTATCGCCGGCCATGCCCCAGGCGACCTCAGCCATGTCTTCTACACCACGGGCGGCTCATCCGCGGTCGAGACCGCGTTGCGCTTCATGCAGTTCTACAACAATGTACGTGGCCGGCCGGAAAAGAAGCTGATCCTGAGCCGTAGCGGCGCCTACCATGGCTCGACCTATCTTTCGGCCTCGCTCAATGGCCGCCCGCGCGATCGCGACTGGATGGACGGCGCCGACGACATGGTGGTCAAGCTCTCCTCGCCCGACCCGTTCCGGCGTCCGCAAGGCATGAGCATCGCTGCCTTCACCGATTTCCTCGTCAACCAGTTCCGCGACACGGTCGCGCGCGTCGGAGCCGACAGAATAGGCGCTTTCGTCGGCGAACCGGTGCAGGCGTCCGGCGGCGTCGTCGTGCCGCCCGACGGCTATCTCAAGCGCATCCGCGAGATCTGCCGTGACAACGACATTCTCTATGTTTCCGACGAGGTGGTGACGGGCTTTGGCCGGCTTGGCCATGTCTTTGCCTCCGGCGACGTCTTCGGCATCGACCCCGACATGATCACCTTTGCCAAAGGCCTCACCTCAGGCTATTTCCCGCTCGGCGGCGTCATCATCTCGGAACGGCTGCTGGAGGAGCTGCGCCGCTCGAATCATCCCGACGCGATGTTCGGCCACGGGCTGACCTACACCAGCCATCCCGTCGGCTGCGCGGTGGCCTTGAAGAACCTCGACCTGTTGGAGGAAAGCGTGCTTGCCCACGCGCAGACGGTCGCCCCCTATTTCCAGGCGCAGCTGAAGACGCTGGAAGAGCTGCCGCTGGTCGGCGAAGTGCGCGGCGTGGGGCTGATGGGTTGTGTCGAATGCGTCGCCGACCGCGAAAGCAAGGATCCGCTGCAACTCGACAAGAATGTCGGAAAACGCATCGACGCCCACTGCCATGAGCTTGGCCTGCTGGTGCGGCCACTGATCAACATGTGCGTGATGTCGCCGCCGCTCATCATCACGCGCGAGCAGATCGACGACATGGTCGGCATCCTGCGCGAAGGCATTTCGCGCACCATGGATGATCTCAGGAAAGAGGGTGTCTGGCGGGGGTGAGTTTCTTCCTTCTCCCCGCTTCACGGGGAGAAGGGCGCTGTCGTCGGCGGCTTCGTCAATTACCAGCGTTCTTACCCTCGCGATCTCAGCGCATCGTTTAGGTTCCACATGTCCTTTTCTTCCGGCGCTGTTTCCAGGCCGAGCACCGGAAGCTGCTTGCGCAGATGGTCGTGGTGGGTGCGCACCCCATATTCGAGGTCGGAGAAGTAAAAACCCTCGAAGGACTCGGACAGCATAGATTCGTTCGACCAGACCGAGAGCTGCACGTCTTCCGACATGGTGTCGCGATCAATGCGGAAGGAGAGATAGCGGGCAGCGGCCTGCTCGCGACTTTCGTCGCGGTAGCGATAGATGGCGCCACGCAGCAGCGTCTCACCCGTCGACAGCGGGAACTCCTGATAGAATTGCACCGATTCCGGCATCACCGACAGAACGGCGTTCGGGAAGATGCCGTAATAGACCCAGGCCTTCCTGAGATGGTCCGGCAGATGAGTCGGCTCCGGCGCGATCTTGACGTAGTTCCTGACGCTCCAGCGACGCCCGGCATGCGGGTTATAGGTGGCGAAGGAGCGCGAGACGCCGTTGACGAAAGGTTCGTCGAAATAGGTGGCGCCGTAGAGATCCTGCAGGGCCGGATGCGCCATGGCGACGTGATAGCCTTCATTATCGACGTCGCGCACCGACTTCCAGTTGACCGGTGTTTTCTGGGTCCAGATGCCCCAGGAGGGCACCATGTCGGCGGCATTGTAATGCGCGAATTCGGGTTCGATCGGCTTCAACAACTCGGCGACGGAAGCCTGTGGCCCGCCATTGCGGAAGCGGATGAAGATGAAGCCCATCCAGATTTCGAGATCGAGCGGCATCAAGCCGAACTCGGTCTTGTCGAGGTCGGGGAAGGAGCGCGGGCGGGCGGCGCCGCGCAGCGTGCCGTCAAGATTGTAGACCCAGCCATGGAACGGGCAGACCAGCGCGTTCTTGCAATTGCCCTGGCTGTCGGCCACGACGCGGCTGCCGCGGTGGCGGCACATGTTGTTGAAGCCGCGCACGACGCCGTCCTTGCCGCGTACGATCAGAGCGCGCTCGCCGATGACATCCATGGTGAGGTAGTCGCCGGCATTGGGTATGTCGCAGACATGCCCGGCGATCTGCCAATGATTGCGGAAGACATGCTCCTTTTCCAGTTCGAGAAGGGCGGTGGAATGGTAACTCCAGCCCGGCAATCCCCGCCGGTCCCAATCGTTCGGGATTGCCACGTCACGGAGGTGCGGGTTCATGAAACGTCTCTTCTTTTTATTGAATATGCATTCAATATAATCATATTTTGCGTTGAAATGCAATGATTTGTGGAAATGCGCAGGTTTCAGGGCGAAAATGTCAGCCCCGGTTCCAGCGGAATCCTGCTCCACCGCGATCTCTGAAAACCCCGGAAAATCCGGGTGTTAGCCAGAGTTCCATAATCTCCACCCGTTGCCGGTCACGCTGCAATCGCGCCCTCCGACAAGGTATTCCCCCGGGGCAAGAAAAAGCCCTGCCGTTCGCGTCGGCCACCAGCGGGGCACGCTGAGCAATCCGCTATCGGATCAAAATAGTCGATGACCGATTTTGACCGTTTCTGCCCGCATTAATGTTTCAATCCGGTTACATTGCCTGGCTCTCGTCACCTTTCCGTCGTTACAAGGCGCGATTAAATTCGCTTTATCGCAAAAGGAAAATCAACGAAGGGGATGATGATGCATGCGAAAGTCCAGATCACCAGCAGCAACCGCTTTCAGGCTCCAGAGCGCGCTGACCGCCGCCCGAAGCTGGCGCTTCGCCAGCGTGCCAGCGACCACCCCATGGCAATGTTCATGGCGCTGGCTGCTTGCGCCTTCGCCGGCATGGCGTTCACGCCGACGGTCGGCCCAGCCTTCGCTTCGTTGAATCCGCCCGCCAACATCGTCGAAGGTGCGCCGACCACGACCACGACCGCCCGCCTGCCGATGCCCGCGATCGATTTCGCCTGCAAGGGACAGGCTTGGGGCGCCGAGAGCGTGGATTGCCTGCGCGCCATTGCCGAGCAGTCCGGAACGCACAAGGCCCGCGCGATCCGCATGATCGCCAACGCCGCGCCGCTGACCAGCACGCCCAACATCTTCTGATTTCTGTCTCTGGATTGGCCGGGCATGATCCCGAAAACCGGTTCCCGTTTGGGGATCATGCCCTGATCTTCCCGAGCGTCCTCCAGCGCTCCCTTCGGCTCCCGCCGCGATGTCGGCCGGGGGCCTCTTTTTTATGCTTTCGACACGACCTGCTCGGCGATGGTCGAAAGCACGCTGCGCACATCCAGCGTGCTGAACGGTTTTTCGAGGATCTGTGGCCGCTGCTGCGCCGGCAAGGCTTCGATTTCCGCCTTTGCGCCTATGAGGTCGCCGGTGACCAGCACGAAGCGCCGCGCCAGGTCGGGCCGCTCGGCGAGCAGTTCGCGGTAGATCGAAATGCCTGATGTGCCGGGCATGCGCAGATCCGAAAAGACGATGTCCGGCGGCATGTGGCCGCTCAAGGTGGCGGCGCCCGATTCCCAGACCGGCGCGATCCGCGATTTGATGCCCATCAATTCGAGAATGTCGGACAAGGAACCGGCGACATCGGGTTCGTCATCGATGATCAGGGCATGGCGCAGGCCGCTCGATCGTGGCTGGCTTTCGCCAGCGGCGGCGATGCCCGCCGAGATAGCCGGCAACTGGACGACGAAACGCGCGCCTCTCGGCTGCACTTCCTCGAACCAGACATTGCCATTGTGCCGCTCGATGATGGATTTCGAAATCGACAGGCCGATACCGGTGCCGACGCCGACCGGCTTGGTGGTGAAATAGGATTCGAAAATACGCGAACGGATGGCCTCGGGAATGCCGGGTCCGTTGTCCTCGACCGAGAAGCCCGGATTGCCCCGGTCGCTGCGGAAGCTCCGCACCTTGATCAGCCGGTCGCCGGCAATGCCGGCCAGGGCATGCTGGCTGTTGATGAGGAAATTGGCCGCCACCTGCGTCACATGGTCGGCGTCGGCCATGGCCAGCAGGGGACCCGGCGCGAAATCGGTATCGATGATGATGCCGCTCGAGCGCGCCCCGTAGGCAGTCACCTCGAGAGCGGCGCGGATCACCTGGTTGAGATCGGTCTCGGTCTGCGCCGCCGGATGGAGGCGGACCATCGACAGGAAGCTCTTGACGATGCGCCCGCAGCGCTCGGCGGCGGCGCGCACTTTTTCGGCACGGACCTTGGTCTGCGGGTCCGAGGCGAATTCATGCAGCAGCGTCGATTGCGCGACCACCACCGCCAGCGGGTTGTTGAGCTCGTGCGAAACGCCCGCGAGCAGCGAGCCCATCGCCGCCATCTTCTCGTTCTGGTGCAGCTTCTCGCGCTGCCGGTTGATCTCCTCCTCGGCGCGCAGCCTCTCGCGCAGGTCGCGGATGGAGCCGAAGATAAGCCGGCGGTCGGCGACCCGCATCTCGGTCGCCGTCAGCTCGATCGGGAAGACCTCGCCGGCGGCATTCTGCGTCACCGTCTCGAGCCGCTGGCCGACCATCGGCGCGCCGCGGCCGGACATGTAGTCGGCGCCCGAGGCATAACCCTTGCGGTAGTATTCCGGAACGACGGTATCGAGCAGGTCCTTGCCGAGGATATCGCTGCGCTGGAAGCCGAACATCTTTTCCGCGGCCGGATTGAATTCGATGATCGATCCAGCCTCGTCGATGACGATGATGGCATCGAGCGAGGCCTGCAGCATGGTGCGGCGGATCACCTCGCTGGCATGGGCGTCGGAGGGGGAGTGTTCTATGGCGTCGCCGATGGCGAGCGCGATGATGTGCAGCGTCGCCTCTTCCTCGTCGGTCCATTCACGCTCCTCGACGCAATCATTGACGGCGAGCGTGCCCCACAGATGGCCGTGCGCGAAGACGGATACCGACAGGAACGACTTGATGTCCTGCTTTTCGAAATCGGCCCTGAGGAACCCTTCGAGATCGCGGGTGTGCCCGGCGAAGACCTTGCCCTGCCGCTCATCCTCGGCCAGCCGCTCCAGCAGCGGATCCGAATTGACGATCGACTGCATGATGACGGTCGGTGAGGCCAGTTCGCCGCCGAAATCGGGGTCGATCCAGTAGGCGGCGACCGACTGGGCGAAACCTTGGCCGGGCAATTCGCGCAGGCGGAACAGGATACCGCGCTGGCACTCCATGGCGTGGCACAGCGTTTCCAGTATGCCGTCCATTTCGCGCTGCCAGTCGCCGGCCTCGCGCAGCCGGCGCACGACACGCACGGCCGCCATCGCCGCGCCTTGCCTGAAACCCTGCATATCCGTGCTTGCCGTCTCGCCCGTCATTGTCAGCCGCCATTCCAGAGTCACGTCACTTCGATCGGCTGGCAACGGCTGCGGAGCGGAAACCCTGTGGGTCTGACGCTCAGTTGCCGTCGCCGGTCGGCAGCGAGAAGATATAGCCTTCGCCGCGCACCGTGCGCAGGAATTTCGGGTTGGCCGGATCAGTCTCGATCTTCTTGCGCAGCCGCATGATGCGGATGTCGACGGCGCGCGATGATTCCGGATCCTCGGTGAAGCCGATCGCCTCGGAGATCGCGGCCCTGGTCAGCAGCCGGTTGGCGCGGGTCAGGAAAACCTCCAGCACGTCGAACTCGCTCTTGGCCATGTCGATCACCGTGCCGTTGGCACCGGTGACCAGCCTGCCGTCGAGATCGGCCTGGAAGGGGCCGAAAGCGACGGAACGGCGGTCGGTCCTGGCTTTCCTGTCCTGCGGCTCCGTCGGTTGCGGGACACGGCGCAGCACGCTGCGCACCCTGGCCAGCACTTCGCGCAGTTCATACGGCTTGACGATATAGTCGTCGGCGCCGAGTTCCAGCCCCACGATGCGGTCGAGCGCGGTGCCGGCGGCGGTCGCATAGATGATGCCGATGGGCATTTTCGAGCGCAGCCAGCGGCCGAGCGACAGGCCATCCTCGCCCGGCATGGCGATGTCGAGGATAGCCAGATGGAAGGGCTGCGTCTCGACCAGGCTGCGCGCGGCGGCGGCGGTTTCCGCGGTCGCCACATCATAGCCGGCGGCGCCGAGATATTCGGCGACCGCGTCCCTCAGGTCGGGCTCGTCCTCGACGATGACAATTCTTGCCCGCACGATGCTCTCGCTCCCACTTTCAGTGGAAAGTAGATTGGGTATAAACATGATGTCCAGCACTCATATACGGTTGCCAGGGAACGGTTGGAAAACATGGCCGCACGAGCCGTCATCGCGCTTGTTTCCGTCGCCGACGTCGTGGCGACCGAGCTTGCCGACCATCTTGAACGGCGCGGCCATGACGTGCGCCAGGCGCGGCAGCCCTGGGAGGCGGAATCGCTGCTGGCTGGCAGAGGCATCGATGTCGTCGTCGTCGGGGACAGCGTTAGCCAGGCGGAAGGGCGAGATCTGCTCAGGCGCTATGGCGGCCAAGGTGGGGGCGGCGAGCATGGACCGGATTTCATCCTGATATGCCGGCCGGCCGATCTCCTCGACAAGGTGCTGGCGCTCGAGCTTGGCGCCGCCGACGTCGTCGAAAGTCCGCTCAATGTCAGGGAACTCGCCGCGCGTGTCGGCGGCCTGCTTTCGCGGCGCGGCAGGGGCACCCAGGAATTGATCGTGCTGGAGAACGCGACCGTCGATCTGAGATCGGCGATCGTCATGCATCGCTCCGGTACGCAGGAGCAGCTCTCGCCCGGCCAGGTGGCGCTGCTCAGGCTGTTCCTGGCGAGCCCGCGCAAGGTGCTGACGCGTGACGACATTATCGCCGCCGCACCGGCCGAGAATGCCGACGCGTTCGATCGCTCGATCGACTCGCGTATCGTGCGGCTGCGCCGCAAGCTCGACACCGAGACCATCACCACCATACGCGGCGCCGGCTACAGGTTCGATCCGCCACGGCAATTCGCCGACTGACGGCTGTCTTTTCCAGCTGGGTCCCCGGATGAGCATCGGACTTTCCATTTCCGCGCCGATGCCCGCGAGGTTCAGCGCACCACCAGCAATGACGGGCCCGAGGCCATGTCGCCGCCGGCGGCGAACTCGCTTGCATGAGCGCGCTCCTTGAGGAGCACGCTGGCGAGTGCGGCAAAACCGAGCAGGCCCTGCGCATAGAGCAGTGCGGAAAGCACGGAAGCTGCGAACTTAGTTCTCATGATCGGAATTCCCCAAAAAGATGACTGTATCGCGGGTCGCGTCAGGAAACTCCCGAAGTGCCCGCGCCGCCCACGGAGCCCCCCGTCGCGGCGCGGGCCTTCGGTCCTCTCGGCAGCAAGTTGCCGGAGGGGCCGCGCAATGCCAGCAGCCGAAGGCCAACCCGCCAGAGGGCCTTCAACCGGGCGATGCGCAGGCTGGAAACGATCCAGACCGTGGCGCAAAACAGGGCGACGTGCAGGGTCGAAATCTCACTCGAACTCATCGCCGCCAGCTTCGCCATGGGGTGGCCGGCAATGGTGCCGATGCCGCCGATGGCCGCCGCCGCGATGCTGATCCTGAAGAGCCAGGACCGCGTGTTCGTTTTCGTTCCCATGGTCGTTGCCGTCTGCTTTCGTTGCGTCAACTTTTGCCTCCGGTCCGTATCCGCATCATGCCGCCAAAATCCGCGCTTTGTTGCAGTTTGGTTTCGAAATCGACCTGAGCTCTTTCATATGAACGGTTCGAACTTTCGTTTCGGGGTGAGTACCTAGGTACTTCATTCTTGATCCCGCGTTTGGGGGCAGGCGGTGCCGAGAATGCGGGGTTGGCCTGTTAACCAGAGGAAACAGTTTCGAAACACAAACGAGCATTTCGCGAAATCTGTCCGAAACACGCCGCGAGGATAAGCCGCTCATCGAATTGGAGCCGGCCGGGCCGGCAGAGAGAGGGGACATCATGCACACCACCATTTCCGCAAAGCTCATCAACATCACCGTCGCGGCGCTCGTGGGCAGCGCGCTTCTATTCGGCGCCCACGCCGCCCACGCCGCCAACAGCATCGTGGCGCGCGTTTCGCTGTCGCAGCAGGTCATGGAAGTCTCGGTCGATGGCCGGCCGACTTTCGCCTGGAAGGTTTCCACCGGCGACAGGGCGCATGTCACGCCGACCGGCTCGTTCAAGCCGACGCGCATGCATGAGATGTGGTATTCGAAAAAGTACGACAACGCGCCGATGCCGCATTCGGTCTTTTTCAGCGGCGGCTATGCGGTTCACGCCACCTATGCCATCAAGCGCCTCGGCCGGCCGGCCTCGCATGGCTGCGTGCGGCTGCACCCGGACAATGCCGCCGATTTCTACCAGCTCGTCGAGACCTTCGGCCCGGCCAACACCAGCATCGTCATCGTCAAGTAGCAGGCAGGTTGCCGCATTCGGCCATGTGCCGGAGTTGCTGGAGCGACCGCCAAAAAAAGAGGCCGGAGAAATCCCGGCCTCTTTTTGTTTCTTGCGCCTTGTGCCTCAGCTCGGCAGCGCCGGCATCAGCTTTGGATCCGGCTTTTCCGCCAGATGCGGCAGGTCCTTGCTGGCGATGAAGGTGTAGAACATAGGCACGACGAACAGCGTGAACATGGTGCCGACCAGGATGCCGGTGAAGATGACCAGGCCCATCGAATAGCGGGCCGCGGCGCCGGCACCGCTGGAAACGATCAGCGGCACCACGCCCAGCGCCATCGCGGCCGTCGTCATCAGGATCGGCCGCAGGCGCACCTTGGCCGAGGCGATGATGGCGTCACGCCGCCTCATGCCATGCAGTTCGCGCTGCTGGTTGGCGAATTCGACCAGCAGGATGCCGTGCTTGGTGATCAGGCCGATCAGCGTGATCAGGCCGACCTGCGTATAGATGTTGAGCGTGCCGAGGCCCAGATTGAGCGGCACGATCGCGCCGAAGATCGACAGTGGCACCGCCATCATGATGATCAGCGGATCGCGGAAGCTTTCAAACTGCGCCGCCAGCACCAGGTAGATGACGATGACGGCCGCGCCGAAAGCGATCAGGATCGTGTTGCCCTGTTCCTTCTCCTGCCGGGATTGGCCGGAATAGTCGATGAAGAAGGTGTCGGGCAGGCTCTCCCTGGCAATGTCCTCGAGGACTTTCAAACCGTCGCCGGTGGTGACGCCGGGCAGCGGCAGCGCCGAGATCGTCGATGAATTCAGCTGGTTGAACTGCTCGATTGCCGCTGGCGACGCATTGTTCGAAATCTTCACCACGGCTGATAGCGGCACCATCTCGCCCGTCACACTGCGCACGAAGTACTCGCCGAGCTTTTCGGGGTTGTCGCGGAATTCCTGCGGCACCTGCGGGATGATGTCATAGCTGTTGGAGTCGCGGTCGAACTGCGCCACTTCCGCGCCGCCGACCAGCAGCGTCAGCGTCCGGCCGATATCGGCGATCGGCAGGTTGAGCGCGGCCGCGCGGTCGCGGTCGATGGTCACCGTCACCTGCGGTGCGTCATAGGCCATCGAATTCTGCACGACGATGAAGCGGCCCGACGCCTGCGCCTTGTTCTTGATCTTCTCGGCTTCCTCGAAGACCTGAGCGGAATCCCCGGTCGAGCGCACCACCATGGATATCGGCAAGCCGCCGCCGGAGCCCGGCAGCGTCGGCGGTGCGAAGACAAACGCCTGGACACCCGCCACCTTGGCGATACGAGCCGTGATGTCGGCCTGCAGCTCCTTCGAATTGCGCTTCCGCTCCGCCCAATCCTTGAAGGCAAAACCGACGAAGGCGCTGTTGGTCGTGCCGCCGAACGCGACGGCCGAGAACTGCGCCCGGGTTTCGGGAATATCCTTGACCAGGCCCAGGATCTGGTTGACGTAGGTCTCGGTGTAATCGGAGGTCGCATAGCGCGGCCCCGTCACCAGCGAGAGCAGGAAGCCCTGGTCTTCTTCCGGCGCCAGTTCCGTCGAGGTCTTGGTGAACATGAAGCCGGTCACGCCGACAAGCGCCAGCACGATGAGCAGCGTCAGCGGGCGATAGTTCAAAGAGCCGGTGACGGCGCGCTCATAGACGTGCTCGACGCGCGAGAAGATGCCGTCGACGATACGCTGGAAACGGCCGGCATTGCCGGGCTTCAGGAGACGCGCCGACATCATCGGCGTGATGGTGATGGCAATGACGCCAGACAGCACCACCGATCCGGCGAGCGTCACCGCGAATTCGCGGAACAGGGCGCCGGTCAGGCCGCCGGTGAAGGCCAGCGGCGCGAACACGGCGGCCAGCGTCATCGTCATGGCGACGATGGCCGACGCGATCTCACGCATGCCGCTGAAGGCCGCCTGCATGGGCGGCATGTGGTCCTCTTCCATGTGGCGATGGATGTTTTCCACCACCACGATGGCGTCGTCGACGACAAGGCCGATCGCCAGCACCATGGCCAGCAGCGACAGAAGGTTGATCGAATAGCCCACCGCGAACAAAAGGAAGCAGACGCCGATCAGCGACAGCGGAATGGTGATGATCGGCATCATCACCGAGCGGAACGAACCGAGGAACAGGAGGATGACGACGACGACGATGGCGACCGCCTCGCCGATGGTCTTGAACACTTCTTCGATCGAGGCGCTGATCTGTCCGGTCGCGTCGTAGACGACCTCGATCGTCATGCCTTTGGGCAGCGTCTCCTGGATTTGCGGGACGAGCTTGGTGAGCGCTGCCGCGGTGGTCAGCGGATTGGCTGCCGGGGTCGGGAAGATGGCGAGGAAGGTCCCGGGCTTGCCGTTGAAGGAGACCCTGGTGTCGGTGTTCTCGGCGCCGAGTTCGACACGGGCCACGTCGCGCAGGCGCACGACATTGCCGTCGGTCGAGCGCAATGGCAACTCGGCGAAGGCCTGCGGTGTCTGCAGCGTCGAGCGCACGGTGATCGACGAGACGACATATTCGTTCTGGGTGTTGCCGGGCGCCGACAGGAAGTTGGAATTGTTGATCGCCGTCAGCACTTCGGCCGCCGTCACGCCGCGCGCTGCAAGCCTGACCGGGTCGATCCAGACGCGCATCGAATATTCCTGGGCGCCGAAGATCTGCACGTCGGCGACGCCTTCGACCGTCGACATGCGGGGCCTGATGACGCGCTCGATATACTCCGTCAGCTGCTCCTTGGTCATGTTCGGATTCTGCATCGAGATGTACATCATCGCGAACTGCTGACCCGTACCCTTGACGATGACCGGGTCCTTGGAGGCGTCCGGCAAGGTGCCGCGCACGCCCTGGACCTTGGACAGCACTTCGGTCAGCGCCACGTCGGGATTGGAACCGAGCTTCATCTGCACCGTCACGGTGCTGGAGGACGGCCGGCTGGACGAGGTGACGTAGTCGATGTTCTCGGTCGAGGCGACGGCGCGCGCGATCGGGGCTGAAATGAAGCCCTGGATCAGGTCGGCGCTGGCGCCCGGATAGGCCGTCGTGATGGTGATCGCGGTTTCGTCGACCTTCGGATACTGCCGGATAGACAGGTTGAAGATGCCCTGGAAACCGAGCAGCAGGATCATGCAGGCAAGGACGGTCGAAAGGACCGGCCGGCGGATGAAGAGATCGGAAAAGCTCATTGCTGGTCGGCCTGCTTGTTTGCCGATTTGGTCGGGTCGATGGTGTTGTCGACGTTGACGGTCATGCCGTTGAAGAGGCGGTTCTGACCCGCGGTGACGACCTCGTCGCCGGCCTTGAGCCCTTCGACGATCTCGACCATGCCTTGATTGCGGCGGCCGGGCTTGACGAAGACCTGCGACAGCACCAGCGTGGGGTTCTCACCTTCGGCCGCCGGCTTGGCCGGATCGGCCGCTGCTGGCTTGGCGGCATCGGAAGCGGCCTTGTCCGCTGGCTTGGCGTCCGCCGGCTTGGTGGCAGCGGCCGCCGGCTTCAGTGCGTCCGCAGGCTTGGTGGCCGCCTGCTTGGCGGTGGCCGCAGCGGCTGGCTTTTCGCCCGGCTTGGCTGGCTGCGCCGGGGGCGCCCCGGCGGGTTTCGCCGGTTGCACCACGAATATGTAGTCGCCATAGAGGCTGGTGGTCAGCGCCGTCTGCGGCAGGGAGAGCACGTTCTGCTCCGCGGGCAGTTCGACGCGCACCTGCACGAACTGGCCTGGGGTCAACTTCCCTTCGGGATTGGCGACTTCCGCCCGGATGTTCACCAGCCGGCTGGAGGGGTCGATCTTGGGGTCGATGCCCCGAATGGCGCCGGCAAATGGCTTGTCGTCGCCACCAAGGCCGAGCCGAACGGTCTGGCCGATCTTGAGCAGCGGGAGTTGCTGTTCGGGCACTGAAAAGTCGACCCGCATCGTGTCGAGATCCTGGAGCGTCACCACCGAGGTGCCAGGTGACAGGTACTGGCCGAGATCGATCTTCGGGATGCCGACGGTGCCGTTGAAAGGCGCGGTAAGCTGCTTCTGGTCGAGCACGGCCTGCAGCCTGGTGACCTGGGATGCCGAAGCGGACGCCGCCGCACGCGCGGTGTCCAGCGTCGAGTCGGAGCCGACACCACGCTTTGTCAGTTCGATGGCGCGGGTCAGCGTGGTCTGATCGAGCGCCGCCTGCGCCTTCTGCGCATCAAGATCGGCGCGCTCGACGGCGTCGTCGAGTTGCAGCAGCACCGCATTGGCCGCCACCTTCTGGTTGGCATGGAAAGGGATTTGCTTGACGATGCCGGCGGTCTCGACCGTCAGGTCGACACCGCGCACGGCCCGCACCGTACCGATCGCCTCGACGCCCGGCGTCCAGCTCGACGGCTTGACGATGGTCGTCGACACGGTCGCCGCCGGCGGCTTCATGGTGGCGAAATATTGCTTGATGCCGTTGTCGCGCAGGAAGTTGAAGCCGACGATGCCGCCGACCACAATGACGAGCACGGCAAGAACCACAATAATGATAAAGACACGGAGTATGCGCTTGAACAAGGAAGTCCCCTCAGTCGAAAATCCGGCGCGAAGCACGGACATCGGGACACATACCGACTGTGGGTCCCGATTTCAAATGGTGGCGGTCTTACTGTACCGTCTGGACGGTCTTGTCAATTGGGCCTAAGCTTGCGATGGGAGGCGCCATGAGAGCCCAAAGACCGAACTCGCGCGAGAAGATTCTCGCCGCAGCGGCTGATGTTGCCCGGGAATCCGGGCCCGGTAGCCTGTCGCTCGATGCCGTCGCCAGCCGCGCCGGCGTGTCGAAGGGTGGGCTGCTCTACAATTTCCCGACCAAGGCCAAATTGATGCAGGGCCTCGTCGAAGACTATCTGCGCGATTTCGAGCAAGCGCTGGAAACCGCGAACAGCAATGACAACGGCAAAAATCCCCTCGCCGTTTATATCAGACTGTCAGCCGAGGATTGCGAGGAAAAGCAGCCGTCGGCATCCTGGATTTTTTCGGCGATCGCCGAGGATCCCGATTTCATGACGCCGATAAAGACATTCAAGCGGCAGCTTTTCGAGCGCCTGAAGGGCGAGGCGCCGGACCTCAAATCGCTGCTGGTCTGCTATCTCGCCATCGAAGGACTGCGCAGCATGAACCTGTTCGATTCCGACGTGCTGTCGAAGGACGAGCGCCAACTCTTGGTATCGTCACTTCTCGAGATCGCCAAATAGGCCTGCCTGCGCGGGTGCAGGACGACGCTGTGATTTCAAATCGCCGGCAAGGCCGTGCCTGTCGAGGGGTCGAACAAGCGAAGCGCGGCCTCGTCGAAGGTGAGGTTGCGCTTTTCGCCCTTGGCGAGCTGGGCTCGCGGCGGCAAGCAAGCCGTCAGCCGCTGCGCGCCGATCCGGGCCGTGGTGACCAGTTCAGGGCCAGTCAGTTCGACCACCTCGATCTCCACCGGCAGTGACAAGTCCGTGGCGGCTCCGGTCGCCACACGAAGCGCTTCCGGCCTGATGCCGACGACCATTTGTGCGCCCTCACGAGCCGCATTCGCATAGCGCGCGGGCAAAGGGACCCGTACATCGGACCCGGCAATGGCCAGCCTGCCGCCGGCAATGGTGGCCTGAAGCGTATTCATCGACGGCGCGCCGACGAAGCCGGCGACATAGAGTGTTGCCGGGTCGTTGTAGATTTCTTCCGGGGTGCCGAGCTGCTCGATTCTGCCGTCGCGCATGACAGCGATGCGGCTGGCCAGCGTCATCGCCTCGATCTGGTCGTGGGTGACATAGACGACGGTGGTCTGCAGCATCTGGTGCAGGCGCTTCAACTCGGTGCGCATTTCCAGGCGCAGCTTGGCGTCGAGGTTGGACAACGGCTCGTCGAAGAGGAAGACCTGCGGCTTGCGTACCAGCGCCCGGCCGATGGCGACGCGCTGGCGTTGGCCGCCGGACAGCTGGCTCGGCTTGCGGTCGAGCAGAGCTTCGATCTGCAGCAGCCTTGCCGCTTCGTTCACCGCCCTGTCACGCTCGTCGGCCGCGACGCCGCGCATCTCCAGTCCGAAGCCGATGTTGCGGCGCACAGTCAGGTTCGGATAGAGCGCATAGGACTGGAAAACCATGGCTATATCGCGGTTCTTGGGGTGTACGCCGAGTATCGAGCGACCGCCGATCAGCACGTCGCCGCTCGTGGCTTCGGCCAGTCCCGCGATGATGTTGAGAAGCGTCGATTTTCCGCAGCCGGACGAGCCGAGCAGCACCAGGAATTCACCGCTCTGCAGCGCGATGTCGATGCCTTTCAGCGTTTCGACACTGCCATAGCTCTTGCGGATGCCGCGGATTTCAAGCGCGCTCATGCATGGGACCCTCGAACTGCATCGGCCCGCCATAGTTGCGGGGCAAGGTGGAAATGGCGCGCGAGGCGACATGCGTCGCGGCGCGGAGGCAGGCGGACAGCGGCTGTTCCTGTGCCAATGCGGCCAGGAAGGCGGCATTGAAGACGTCGCCGGCCCCGATCGTGTCGACGACACGGACATCGGGCGCGACGGCTTCGACAAGCGTATTGTCCGGGCCGATGGCGATGGCGCCACGCGGCCCGCGCTTGACCACAAAGGTCGCACCTTGCCTCATGCTGGATCGGATTTCACGCGCCGCTTCCTCAGGACCTGGCAATCCCGCCAGGGTCACCGTCTCGACTTCGTTGAACAACGCCAGCGCGCAGCGCGAGAGCCACGCCCTTGTCGCGGCGCAATTGGCCTCGGTCCAGCCATCGATCGGCCAGCCAGTGTCGAGCGCCACTGATATGCCGTGGCTGTCGGTCCAGTCGAAGAAAGCTTCATAGTCGCGCGTGAGGTCCTCGGTCAGGAAGGAGCCGGAGAGCAATGCATAGCCACCGGAAAGCGCGCCGCCGTCGAGAACGGACAAGACATCGCCGAGGCTGAAGCGGGGCAGGTGGCCGCGCGTGGTCAAGAAAGTTCGTTCGCCATCGGGATGGGTCATGCCGACCGACAAGGTCGTACCTTCGGGACGGACCGCCCATTTCTCGGCGCGAGATCCAAACGCTTCGCGAAGCCAGCGGCCGAACTGGTCGTCACCGACATTGGCGGCAATCGCGAAATCGACGCCCAGCGCTTGCCAGGCAAGCCCGGTGTTGCCGGCCTGGCCGCCGACCCGCAATTCGTCATGGTCGACGACGGTCTCGGTTCCCGCCTTCGGCCATGGCGCGATCGGGCCGACAATCAGGTCGACATTGACGTTACCGATTACCGCCAGCGGACGCATCACTCGCTCCTGGTGATCTTGGTGGTGCGCACGGGCGTGCCGGCATTGTCGACGCGGCTGTCGGCGAAGGCGATCATCAGGCGCTGCGCCACCGGCAGCATGGCGAAGACAGCGGCCATCCCCGATGCTGATCTGAACGAGAGCGTGACGGCGCCGACGACAGGCGGTTGCCCGGACGCGTCGAAGATGACCAGCGGCGCGCCGGCCTCGACCACCGAAAGGGCCATGGCGGTGACAAGGTCCGACGTTGGGTCGTCACCACGAAACAGGACGACGCCGATCTGGGGGCCGAGCATCTCCATCGGCCCGTGCCGCAACTGGCCGCCTTCCAGCGAAAAGCAGGGGAGCCGCGACAGTTCGGTGAGCCCAAGCGCCAGGGCTTCGGCCACGCCTTGCAGGCGGCGACCGGAGGTGACGATCGTGTCCACCTTGCCAAGCGCGACAAGTGCGGGGGCGATGACGCAATCCTGCGGAGCCTCGAGCACAGCAAGCGCGGCGGCCGGATCCTCACCCAGAGCAGCCAGGATGGCCAGATGCAGGGCCAGGGTCACGGTCAGGCTGCGGGTCGCGGCGAAAGCCAGCTCAGTGCCACCAGCGCCGACCAGGCAAGGCGCAGTGCGGGCGAGAAATGAACCGCCTTCGAGCGTCAGGCCGAAAATGCCCGAGCTGCCGCCGGCCTGCGAAAGCCATCTGACGACCTCGGCGCTCTCGCCGGATTGCGAGGTCACGAACACGGTGCGATCTGCGAGCGGCAGCGGCTGGCCGAGCTGTTCGGACAGCGGCAGCGCCAGCGCATCGATGCCCAGCGTGCGATAGAGCGGCTCGACGGCACGGCCCACCGCATGCGAGCCGCCCATGCCAAGCAGGAGCAGGCGTCCGGTCTTCCTGATCGAGGCGGCGACCTTTTGCGCCATGGCGGTGTTTTGTTCGAATGAAGCGCGCGCATCCGCATGCTGGCGCTGCATTTCGCGATCGATGGCGACCAGTCCGGCCGGCCGAATTCCTGTTGCAGTCATGGTCATCCTTTCACACCGCCGCTGGTCAGGCCCGAGATCAGCGCCCGCTGCATGACAAGGCCGATCAGCACCGGCGGTAGCGCGGCCAGCACCCCGGCCGTGGCGATCAATCCGTAGTCGGAAACACGGCCGCCGGCCAAATCGGCGATGGCGACGGTCAAGGTCTTGGCGCGCTGGTCTGAGGTGAACAGCAGCGCATAGAAAAATTCGTCCCAGGCCAGCAGCACGGCGAACAGCGCCGATGTCGCCATCACCGGTGCCGCCAGCGGCAATGTGATGATGCGCAGTGTCTGGAACAGGCCGGCGCCGTCGATCATCGCCGCCGCCTCGATCTCACGCGGGATGGAATCGAAACCGGATTTCATCAGCCAGGTGGTGAAGGGCGCCAGGATGGTGAGATATACCAAAGCCAGGCCGAAGACATTGTTGAGCAGGCCGAAATGCGACAGGCCCATATAGAGCGGCACGGCCAGCGCCACCGGCGGCAGCATGTAGGTGGCGATGACCATCGACAGCGACCAGCCGATCGCGGGCGTGCGCGACACCGCCCAGCCAGCGGGAACGGCCAAGGCGAGTGCCGCCAGCGTCGCCATGCCGGCGATCTCGAGACTGTTGCGCAGCGAAGAGGTGAAGGCGGCGCCGGCGCTGTTTTCAGCCGTCGACAGCAATAGCTGGTAGCGGGAGAAATCGGCTGCCTGCGGCCACCAGCGCAGCGGCTTGGCGGCAAGATCGGCGGCCGGCGAAATGCTCATGATGAACAGCCAGGCGATGGGCGCAAGGATGATCGCGGCGAGCAGCAGCGCGCAGGCATAGATGAAGATGGTGAAAGCGGGGCTCTTGCGTTCCATCAGGCGGCACTCCCTGCGGTCTTCCTCACCAGGGCCGCATAGGCGACGGCGAGCAGCGTGACGAGCAAGGTGACGATCAGCGCCAGCGACGCGCCCGAGCCGGCACGCTGGAAGGAGAACGCTTCCTGGTAGACGAGGATCGAGAGTGTTCGCGTGGTGTTTGCCGGCCCGCCGCGGGTCATCACCCAGATGATGTCGAAGACCTTGAAAGCCTCGATGGTGCGCAGCACCAGCGCCACCATCAGCGGGCCTGCGAGATAGGGCAGGATGACGAAACGGAAGCGATTGAACGGTCCCGCGCCGTCGACGAGCGAGGCCGCGGTGATGTCGCGTGGTACCGCCTGCAGGGCGGCGAGCGCGATCAGCGCCACCAGCGGAAAGTTCTTCCAGCAATCGGCGACGATGAGGGCAGCCAGCGCCGTGCCCGGCTCGCCGAGCCAGGACCGATAGGCGTCGATGAGATGCAGTTGCGTCAGCGCGGCGTTGAGCGCGCCATATTCGGGATTGTAGATCAGCCGCCACAGCGTGGCGTTGACCACGGTCGGCAGCGCCCACGGCAGGATCATGAGGGCGCGCAGGATGGCGCGGCCGCGAAATTCCTGGTTGAGCAGAAGGGCGGCCAGGACGCCGATCAGCATTTCGGCGGCGACCGAAATGACCGCGAACAATGTCGTGGTGATCAGCGTACGCGAGAAATTCGAGCTCGACAGCATGTTGGTGTAATTGTCGAGGCCGACGAAATTGCCGGCCGTGCCGACCAGCTTGGCATCGGTAAAGGAGAGCCCGACCGTATCGACCAGCGGCCAGCCGATGACGGCGACCATGACCACGAGCAGCGGCAGCATCAGCAGCCAGGCGCGAGTTATCATCCAGGTGCTCGACATCGGAGCAGCCTCTCTCAATTCAACACGATTTCAGAAATAGTACGGGCGGCACAAGGCCGCCCGTAATGGGTGGAAATCAGAGGCCGCTGTTCTGCGCGGCGGTCTTCAGGGCATCTTCCGGCGAGGCCGTGCCGAGCAGCGATTCCTGGATTGCCTGCTGCAGGGCGGTCGACAACTCCTGGTACTTCGGCGTGGTCGGGCGCGGATACATGGCAGCCAGGCCAAGCTTGGCGGCGGCGATCAGTTCCTCCTGGCCCTTGGTGACGGCCGGGTCGTCATAGGACGAGGCCCAAATCGGCAGCGAGAGTTTGGCGTACTGGTTCTGCGTTGCCTGCGAGGTCATGAAGGTGATGTACTTCCAGGCCTCGTCCGGATGCTTGGAGACCGCGGTGACGCCGAGACCCATCGAGCCGTTGACGGCCGACACTTCGCTGGTGCCGGCAACGCCCGGCGCCGGCACGACGCCGACCTTGCCGGCTACCTTCGAGTCCTTCGGGTCGTTGGCCATATTGTACATGTAGGTCCAGTTCAGCGCGAAGGCGGCATCGCCATTTTCGAAGATCTTGCGAACGTCCTCTTCCAGGAATTCCTTGGAATTGGGATTGGTGAGGCCCGACTTGTAGCTGTCGACCATGTACTTCAGCGCCAGCAGGCCGCCGCCATTCTGGAAGTCCGGCTTGCCGTCCTTGAGGAAGTCGCCGCCATAGGCGCTGACCAGTGTGGTGTAATCGCAGATCGCGGCTTCGGCCTGCGACCAGCTCCAGGCGATCGGGGTCTTCAGCAAGCCCTTGTCCTGGATGATCTTGGCCTGTGCGCCGAGCTCTTCCCAGGTCTTCGGCGGGGTCTTGATGCCGGCCTTTTCCAGGATGTCCTTGTTGTAGAACAGGTATTTGGTGTCGAGGATCCATGGCATGCCGTAATATTTGCCGTCATACTGGACGGTGGTCCAGGCGCCGGGCAGCACGCCCTTCTTCATGTCGTCGGTGATCTTCGAAGACACATCGACCAACACCTTGTTGGTGGCGTATTCGGCCGGCCAGATGACATCGAATAGGACGACATCGTAGCCGCCGCCCGACCCTTGAGCGAGCACGGTCTTGTCGTGCAGGCCCTCATAGGGAACGAATTCGAGATTGATCTTGACGTCGGGATTGGCCTTGGTGAAGGCATCCGTCATGGCGCGCACGTCGGCCTCGCTGTAGGCGGCCTGCGCCATGAAGAGCGCGTTGAGCGTCGTCTCGGCGAAGGCGTGGGGGACGAGCAGTCCTCCGGCAAAAACCGCGCCGACCAGTGTCTTGGTGATCGTCCTAAGCATTTTCTTCTCCCATTGCAGCGTTGACGGGCCGGCGCTGCCAGGCAATTGGCATCGTCTTCCCGGATCCGTGTCGCGTGACCTGATGGTTACCCGGCTGACCAGTGGCGACAGGCAAAGGCCTTGGCCATCTTGTTTTTGGGCGCTCGGTTCGCATTAAGTCAATTCGCTTGACTTAATTAGTTGATCAATATCCTAATGGAGTCAAGAGGGGAAACGCCGATGGACGACGTCAGCCAGATCCGCGCCAAGAGCGGCACCAACCAGGAGGGCACAAGCGCGCACAATCGCCGCGTCATGATCGAGGCGCTGCGTCTCAATGGCGCGCTGTCGCGGGCCGACCTCGCGCGAGCGACGCAGCTCACCAAGCAGGCGGTCTCCAACATCATCGAGGACCTGGAAAGCGATGGTCTGGTCGTCGCGCTCAAGGCGGTGCGCAAGGGCCGGGGCCAGCCGTCGACCCCCTACAGGCTGGTTCCCGAAGGCGCTTTCGCCATCGGCCTGCAGATCGACCGTCACCTGACGCGGGCGGTCGCGGTCGACCTGATGGGCAGCGTGCTGACGCGCGCCGAGGCGAACCTGCCTTTCGATGAGCCGTCAAGGGGCGTGGAGGTGATCCTGGACCTGATCGATGGCGTCCGGCGCGAGCTGTCCGGCATCTCCTCGCAGTCGGAAAAACGCCTCGTCGGTCTTGGCGTCGCCATGCCCGGCCCGTTCGGCCTGAAGAATTCGGACGACAAATGGATGATGCCGGCCTGGCAGAAGTTTCCGCTGCTGGACACGCTGGCCAAAGGCACTGGACTGAATGTCGGCCTGCAGAACGATGCCGCGGCCTGCGCGACGGCCGAGCGCATCGTGGGTGCCGCGCATGGCGTCGATCACGCGGTGTGTCTCTATGTCGGCTATGGCATCGGCGCCGGACTGATCCTGAACGGCGAGCTGTACAGCGGCGGTCATGGCAATGCAGGCGAAATCGGCATGGCCTTGCTGTCGCCGGCGGGTCCCGGCTCGACACCGCTCGAACATCGCGCGTCACTGGCCTCGCTTTACCAGCATCTTGCTCTCGATCCAGCCGACGAGGACCTCTACGAAAAGATCGGCGCGCTGGCCGCGGCGGGTGACGTGAAGATCATGGCCTGGATCGACGGGGCGGCCCATGACCTGCGCTGGAGCGTGCATCTGATCGAAACCATCTTCGATCCGCACACAGTGATCCTGACCAGCGGCGCGCCGGAAGCGCTGGCGCGCCGGCTCGTCGAGGCGATGCATCCGCTGCTGCCGTCGATCGCCGACAGGTCAGGCCGAACCTTGCCGCGCCTGCAACTCGGCACCACCGATCCCTGGTCGATCGCGCTTGGCGCGGCCGCCGCGCCGATCAGCCGTGCCTTCGATCCGCTGTTCTCGGCGATCCTGAAGACACGCTCCGGTCCCGCTTGAAGGAGACCGTGCGTCGAGGCAGAGCCTCTCCCGGCGTCACACAGGGTTCATCGTCCGGACATAGCGTCTTTTCCAGTTCTTTGCCGCAATGCAAAAGGAGTGGGACATGGTGGACATAGTTTCCAGTGAGGCGGGCATTCCGAGGCCGGATCATCCGCTGGATAGTTCAGGCGGCACGAAGTGGTTCCTGCCGGTCTTCGGTGTGCTGGTGCTGGTTGGCGTGGTCTATGTCGGCTACGCGTTGAGCCAGGATCTGGCGGTGGCCAGGACGGTGCCGTGGATCCTGCTCGGCATCGCCTTGCTGATCGCGCTCGGCTTCGAATTCGTCAACGGTTTCCATGACACCGCCAATGCGGTGGCGACCGTCATCTACACGCGCTCGCTGCCGGCGGAATTCGCCGTCATGTGGTCGGGCGCCTTCAATTTCCTCGGCGTTCTCACCTCCAGCGGCGCGGTCGCCTTCGGCATCCTGTCTCTGCTGCCGGTCGAGCTGATCCTGCAGGTCGGCTCCTCCTCCGGCTTTGCCATGGTGTTCGCACTGCTGGTGGCCGCGATCCTGTGGAACCTCGGCACCTGGTTCCTCGGCCTGCCGGCGTCGAGCTCGCACACCATGGTCGGCTCGATCATCGGCGTCGGCCTTGCCAACCAGTTCATGGCACCTGCCGGCAGCGCCACCAGCGGCGTCGACTGGTCGCAGGCCACCAATGTCGGCGTGACGTTGCTGGTGTCGCCGATCGTCGGCTTCTTCGCCGCCGCCATCCTGCTCTACGCGATGAAGCTTCTCGTCCGCAATCCGGCGCTCTACGAGGCGCCGAAAGGCAATGCCCCGCCACCCTGGTGGATCCGCGCGCTGCTGATCTTCACCTGCACCGGCGTCAGCTTCGCGCATGGCTCCAATGACGGACAAAAGGGCATGGGCCTGATCATGCTGATCCTGATCGGCGTGGTGCCGACGGCTTATGCGCTGAACCGCACGCCTGACATCAACTATCTCGAAGCCTACAAATCGGCTTCGGTCAGCGTGGAGACCGCGCTGGGCAAATATGTGAAGTCTGGTGTCACCGTCGCCGATGCGAAGGATGCCAAGGCAACCGTGCAGGATGCCGTGCGCACCCGGAGCTGGAGCGACAAGACGACCGTCGCGCTGCAGAGCTACATCCACAACACGACGGCCGAGCTGCAGCCCTATGCTTCCGTCGACACCGTGCCGACCGATCTGGTCAGCAACGCCCGCAACGACATCTATCTGATTGGCGAGGCGCTGAAACTGATCGACAAGAAGAAGTTGCTGCCGATGGAGGCCGCCGATCTCAAGGCGGTCACCGACTATCACAAGGCCGTCGACAACGCGACGAAGTTCATCCCGATCTGGGTGAAGGTCGCGGTGGCACTGGCGCTTGGCCTCGGCACCATGGTCGGCTGGAAACGCATCGTCGTCACGGTCGGCGAGAAGATCGGCAAGAGCCACCTGACCTATGGCCAGGGTGCTGCCGCCGAACTCGTCGCCATGGTCACTATCGGCATGGCCGACCGTCTGGGTCTGCCGGTGTCGACGACCCATGTGCTGTCATCCGGCGTCGCCGGCACGATGGCGGCGAACGGTTCGGACCTGCAATGGTCGACGGTGCGCAATCTGCTGCTCGCCTGGGTGCTGACCTTGCCTTGCTCGATCACGCTCGCCTTTGTGCTGTTCATCGTCTTCCGCCAGGTGTTCTGAGCCGGCGACGTAAGCGACGACAGTACCGACGGCGCCAAATTGGCGCCGTCTCGTTTTCCGGTGATAGGTCGCTACAATCTCGGACGGCAGTTATGAACGACGCATCGCATCTGGCCTTGCTTGCCGTCGACGACCAGCATCCGGCGCCCGGGCTGGTCTGGGCCTATCGCGGCTTGCCAGGCAAACCCGCGGTGGCACTTGCTCCGCGCGATATCAATGCCGCACTGGCGATGCCGGAAGGCTGGGTCTGGCTGCATGTCGATCTCGTCGACCAGCGCGCCCATTCCTGGGTCAGCCACGCCTGCGCCTTGCCGGCCTCGGCGCATGCGATCCTCGAAGGCCATGAGGACAGCCCCGCGCTGGCGCATGAGGATGGTGTCGTCCACGGCATTTCCGCCGACCTGCACAGCGAAATCGCGCGTCAGTCCACCACTATCGGCAGGTTGCGCTTCGCGGTTTCGGAGCGGCTGCTGGTAACCGGCCGCCGCCATTCGCTGGCAGCGGTCGAGGAGGTGCACGAGGCGCTGGCCGCGGGGCTGCGGCCCGCCACCGCCTTCGAACTTTTCGAGGCGATCGTGCTGGCCTTCTGCGGCAGCACCAGCCAGCGGCTCGCGGCCGCCACCAAGCGGCTCGATGAGGTGGAGGATCATCTGGTGACCGAGCGGCTTGCCGACGAAAGGCAGCGGCTGAAGGATGTGCGCCGTCTCGCGGTCTCCCTGCACCGCCCGATCTCGGCGCTGGCGGCACTTTTCCAGGACGAGGACCGCTCGGACTGGAAACTGTCGGAAGGCGCACACGAGACGTTGCGCCGGCTCACCACTCGTCTTGAACGGCTCGACCGGGAGGTCGTCATGGTCAACGACCGGGCGCGGCTGTTGCAGGAGGAAGTCGCCGCCGAGCTCGCGGACGAATCCAACCGCAGCCTGAAGGCGCTGGCGGTGATGAGCGCGCTGCTTTTGCCGGGCTCGCTGATCGTCGGCATGTTCGGCATGAACACTGCCGGCCTGCCGCTCACGCAAACGCCGGGCGGCTTCGAGCTGGCGCTGTTGATCGCGGCGGGGGCGACCGGCCTGTTCTACTGGCTCTTGCTGAGAGCCGGCGCCAATCTCCGGTTCTGAGCCCGGCTCAGTATTCCGAGCCAGGCGTCCCGCCTGAAACTCAGGTTGGATCTTCGCGATGCAGGTCGTGGATGGTGACGCCGTCGGCATTGGTCGGCAGCATCAGCCACTTCTTGTGACGCAGCGTGCGCTCGGTGTCCTCGAGGCCCATCTCCCAATGCTCGCGCATCGAGGTGCCCGAAAACTCGTAATCCTTGGCGTGGCCCTCGTAGCCTTTGTGCTGGTAGATCAGGTGGACGATGTTGACGACGCCGGCGTTGGAATAATCGGCGATCAGCTCTGGCTCGCCATCCTTGAGCTGCTCCGGCGGCACGCGCGTCAACGCATCGAGCAGCTTCATCTTCAGCGCATGGATGCGCTCGAAATTGTCGGTGTTCTGCCGCGTGCGGCTCGAATACATGATGTCCTTGTGGCGCGACAGCACGTCGGCCATGCCGCGTGGCAACACGCCGCGAGCACTGAACAGATCGACCTGGAAGACCAGCGAGGAACGGTCCTCTTCCTGGTCGAGCAGATATTGCAGCGGCGTGTTGGAGACGATGCCACCATCCCAATAGTACTCGCCCTCGATGCGGATCGAGGGGAATGCCGGCGGCAGCGCGCCGCTGGCCATGATGTGCTCCGGCTCGATACGCACGTTCTCGGTGTCGAAATAGACGAAGTTACCGGTCCTGACATTGACCGCGCCGACGCTCAGCCGCTTCTTGCCGTCGTTCAGCACGTCGAAATCGATCAGGCTCTCCAGCGTGTCCTTCAACTCGGCGGTGTCGTAGAAGCTGGTGGCGCCTTCCGCTCCCGACAGCTGGAACCAGGGATTGGGATTGCGCGGCTTGAAGAAGCCGGGCTGGCCCATCGTCATCGTCATCAACGACGAGGTCTGGTTGCGGATATCGCGGTAGATGTCACCTTCGGGCGTGTAGGACCAGATCTTGCGGCCGGAAATCGTCTGCCAGAACTGTTCCAGCCGTTGCAGCCGACGGCTCGGTTCATTGCCGGCGATGATCGCGGCGTTGACGGCGCCGATCGAGACGCCTGATAGCCAGCTCGGCTCGCAGCCGGCGTCGGCCAGCGCCTGGTAGACCCCTGCCTGATAGGCGCCGAGCGCGCCGCCGCCCTGAAAGACCAGCGCAATACGGTCATACTGCGCCGTGATTTCCTCGATGGTGGCGGCGGCTGCCTTGTTGCGGTTACGCTCAAGCACTGACTTTCTCCAGCTCGGTTGCGCTGGCAGCGGATCGGCTGTGGTCAGCGAGGTAATCATACACGACTTCGCCCAGGCCGAGCGTCAGATCGGCCTTGAAGTGAACCGCCGACACGATGTCGAGCACAGGCAGCTTCGCCACGTCGGCCATGACGTGAGGCCGCAGATCGAGCGCGGCCGGCGCCGTCCAGGCTTCCTTCAGCGTGATATCGGTGAGGTAGTAGCGGACCAGCTCGCAGATGCGCGGCGTGCCGTCGACATGCGGGATGATCTTGATCAGGAAATTGGGGGCGGCGAGCGAAGCGAGCACCTGGTCATGATCAGCCTCACGGTGCTTGTAACCCATCGTGCCGGTAGCGCAGAGCACGCTGCCATAGTGCAGCGTGCCGACGATCACCTCGCCTTCATGAACGATCTTGGGATTGGCAAGCTTTTTCGGGAAACCCCACAGTTCACGCCCGCCGGCGATCGGCGCGTCGTCGTCGAGATACATCGAATGGACATAGCCGCCATGTTGGCCCTTGCAGCGTACCGGGATGACCTGGCCAGTCTCGGTGTAGTCGCCGAAGCCGATCGAATCCGGCATGCGGATGAACTCGTACTTGACCAGCGGCTCGTCGATCTCCAACGGCGCCGGCACGACGGCTTCGAGCGCCTCGCGTGTCGTGCGGTAGGTGATGATGATGTATTCGCGGTCGAAGAAACGATAAGGACCCGGCGGGAAGGAGGGATTGGTGAGCGGCATCGCATAGGCGCGCTTCACGACATCGGCGATTTCCATCCAGGTGCCCCCAACGGTTCGAAAATGACCGCGCGAATGCGCTGGCAAATATGTTGCACGGCACCATGACAATGCCGTGTCACCTCGAAGACGCGTTCTCACGGAGCTGGCAAAGGCCGTCGCGGAGCTGTAATCGAGCCGACATATGGCCGTGGCATTGTCGTGTTGCGCCGCACAAACTATTCTCATCAGTTCCTCCCACCTCTTGCGAGATCTCCCATGGTTTCCCTGTCTTCGAAGAATGCGCTTGTCACCGGCTCGACCAGCGGCATCGGCTTGGCAATCGCCCGCGCCTTTGCCGCCGAGGGCGCCAACGTCACCATCAATGGCCTGGGCGACGCCGCTGCCATCGAGCAGGAGCGCGCCGGCATCGAGAAGGATTTCGGTGTCAAGTGCCGCTACTCCGATGCCAATATGATGGATGGCGTCGCCGTCACCGCCATGGTCCATGACGCCGAAGAGGCATTCGGCAGCCTCGACATCCTGGTCAACAATGCCGGCATCCAGCATGTGGCGCCGATCGAGGCGTTTCCCGACGACAAGTGGGAAGCCATCATCCGCATCAACCTTTTGGCCGCCTTCTACGCCATCAAGGCGGTGGTGCCAGGCATGAAAAGCCGCAAATGGGGCCGCATCATCAACACGGCCTCGGCGCATGCGCTGGTCGCCTCGCCGTTCAAGTCGGCCTATGTCTCGGCCAAGCATGGCATATCGGGCCTGACCAAGACGGTGGCGCTGGAAGTCGCGCAGGACGGCATCACCGTCAACGCGATCGCGCCCGGCTATGTCTGGACGCCGCTGGTCGAGAAGCAAATTCCCGACACGATGAAAGCGCGTGGCATGACCGAGGAACAGGTCAAGCACGACGTGCTCTTGGCCGCGCAGCCGACCAAGGAATTCGTCACCGTGGAAGAGCTTGCGGCGCTGACGCTGTTCCTGTGCTCGGATGCGGCCAAGCAGATCACCGGCACGACCTTGCCGATGGACGGCGGCTGGACGGCACAGTAGAGCTGGTCGAGAGATAACGCCTTCAGGCCGGCGCCAGGGGCGCCGGCAGGAAGCAGTGCGCGGCCCATGAAAATCATCCAGCTCTCCGATCCGCATCTGATGGCGCCGGGTGGTCGTCTCCACGGCTCCGATCCGCTCGACCGGCTGGAGGCCTGCCTGGCGGATATCGGCAGGAACCATGCCGATGCCGATCTGGTGGTGATATCAGGCGACCTGACCAATGATGGCGAGCGCGCCGCCTATGCGGCATTGAGGGAGGCGCTGTCGGGGTTCGTGCCGCCTTGCCGGCTGATGCTCGGCAACCACGACGACCGTGCGCTTTTTGTCGAGATGTTCCCGCAAACGCCAGCCGAGCGCGGGTTCGTCCAGAGCGTTTTCGATGGCAGCGATGGCCGCCTGATCCTGCTCGATACGCTGGACAGCGGACATGTCGAGGGCAGGCTGTGCCCGGCACGGTTGGGCTGGCTGGACGAGAAGTTGCAGGAAGCCCACGACCGGCTGGTCTTCCTCTTCATGCACCATCCGCCGTTCCGGATCCACATGCCGGTGCTTGACGAGGTCAAGCTCGCCGACGCCGATACCTTCCATGACGTTCTCCTGCGCCACGGCAATGTCGGCCACATCTTCGCCGGCCACGTCCACAGGCTGATCGCCGGCAGCTGGCGCGGTATACCGGTCAGCACGCTGCGCAGCACCAACCATCAGAGCGCCCTCGATTTTTCGGACAGCTGGCAACTGGGCCACGAGCCACCCGCCTATGCCGTCATCTTCATCGATGCCGATGGAGTGATCGTCCATTTCCACGATTTTCCTGTCGCCGGATAACGCCGCCAACAGGATCAGGACGCCGACCGCTCGTGAGCCCGCGTGGGCCGATGAATTCCGCGATTTGCCGGCTTTCCCGACCTCTTTTCCACCCTGCGGTGGACGTCGGGAAAGTGCTGCAAAAGCACACGGATTTGGACATTAGTCTTGACAGAAATACAGATGTTCAATACCCGTCAGACAATTGAACAGGCCTGCATTATGGGAGGAATGAGCGGTATGGCTTCCAATGTTTCGTTGACGGGCCTTGCCCGCGACCTCGAGGAACGCGGCAAATCGGGCAAGCCGATCCGCATCGGTCTGATCGGGTCGGGCGAGATGGGAACCGACATCGTCACCCGCGTCGCCCATATGTCGGGTATCGAGATCGGTGCCATCTCCGAACTGAACCTGCCCGCCGCCAGCAAGGCGGTGGACATCGCCTTCCAGGAAACCGGCCATGCGCGCGAGGTTTCGAATGCTTCGGCGATGACGGCTGCCATGGAGGCCGGCAAGGTGGCGGTGACCAACGACGCCAGCCTGGTCATCAACAATGATCTTATCGACGTCGTCATCGATGCGACCGGTGTTCCCGCCGTCGGCGCAGAGATCGGTTTGCGCGCCATGGAGCATGGCAAGCATCTGGTGATGATGAATGTCGAGGCCGACGTCACCATCGGCGCTTATCTCAAGAGCGAGGCCGACAGGCTCGGCGTCACCTATTCGCTGGGCGCCGGCGACGAGCCGTCCTCCTGCATGGAACTGATCGAATTTGTTTCGGCGATGGGCCATCCAATCGTCGCCGCCGGCAAGGGCAAGAACAACCCGCTCAACATCGACGCCACGCCGCCCGCCTATGAGGAAGAGGCCAGGCGCCGGCACATGAATGTGCGCATGCTGGTCGAGTTCGTCGACGGCTCCAAGACCATGGTCGAGATGGCGGCGATCGCCAACGCCACCGGCCTGGTGCCCGACAAGGCCGGCATGCATGGCCCGGCCGCGACGCTCGGCGAATTGAACAAGGTGCTGGTGCCGCAGAAGGACGGCGGCGTGCTGTCGAGGGTCGGCGTCGTCGACTATTCGATCGGCAAGGGTGTCGCGCCCGGCGTCTTCGTTGTCGCCGACATGTCGCATCCGCGCATCTCGGAACGCATGGAAGATTTGAAAATGGGCAAGGGGCCGTACTTCACCTTCCACCGCCCCTATCACCTGACGTCGCTCGAAGTGCCGCTGACCTGCGCCCGCGTCGTGCTCTACGGCAAGGCCGACATGGTGCCGCTGGCAAAGCCGGTGGCCGAAGTCTGCGCGGTGGCCAAGAAAGACATGCAGCCGGGCGAAAAGCTCGATGCGATCGGCGAATATTGCTATCGCGCCTGGATCATGACGGCGCCGGAAGCGCATGCCGTCAGGGCCATTCCCTGCGGCCTGCTGCAGGGCGGTTCGGTGACGGCGCCGATCAAGAAGGGCGAACTCATCACCTACGCCAATGCCGCCCCGGCAGCGGGCTCCAAGATCGCCGAACTGCGCGCCCGCCAGGACAAGCTCGTCTACGGAACCGTGGAGGCCTGATCATGGCCGGAGCCAGCAAAGCCGTCGCGGACAGCCGCGCCAACCTACCCTTCGTCTATCGCCAATACAGCGCCGAGCAACTGAAGCAGGTGCTCTACAAGATGTACCTCATCCGCCGCTTCGAAGAGGGCGCGGAGGAAAGCTACACGCGGGGCCTCATTCACGGCACCATGCATCTGTCGATCGGCCAGGAGGCCAGCGCCATGGGCATATGCATGCCGCTTGGCGAGGATGACCAGATCACCTCGACCCATCGCGGCCACGGCCATTGCATCGCCAAGGGCGCCGAGGTCAAGCGGATGTTCGCCGAGTTCTTTGGCAAGACCACCGGCTACTGCAAGGGCCGTGGCGGTTCGATGCACATCGCCGATGTCGCCAAGGGCAATCTCGGCGCCAACGGCATTGTCGGCGGCGGCATCCCGATCGCCGTCGGTGCGGCACTGTCCTCCAAGATGATGAAGACCGGCAAGGTCGTGGTCTCCTTCTTCGGCGACGGCGCCAACAATGAAGGCGCCTTCCACGAGGCGCTCAACATGGCCGCGGTCTGGAAGGTGCCGGTGATTTTCGTCTGCGAGAACAATGGCTATGGCATGTCGACGTCGACGGCCCGCTCCACCGCGGTCAAGAACATCGCCGATCGCGCCGCCGCGTATTCGATGCCGGGCGTCATCGTCAACGGCAACATCTTCTCCGAGGTTGCCGAGGCTTCGTACAAGGCGGTCGAGCGGGCACGTGCGGGCGAGGGGCCGACGCTGATCGAATCCAAGACCTATCGCCATCGCGGCCATTCCAAGAGCGACCGCAATCGCTACCGGACCAAGGAAGAGATCGAGGACTGGATGTCCAACCGCGATCCGATCACGCTCTTCGAGAACGAACTGCGGGAATTCGGTTTCATCGACGACAAGGGCATCGCGGCCATCCGCGAGGCGGTGGTGCGGGAGATCGCCGACGGCATCGAGTTCGCCAAGGCGAGCCCTTCGCCCGACGTCAGCGAGACCGGAGATTACGTGTATACGGAGCAGGCGTGATGGACGCGATGGTGCGTGAACTGAGCTACGCCCAGGCGATCCAGGAGGCCATGGCGATCGCCATGGACATGGACGAACGCGTCTTCCTGATGGGCGAGGATATCGGCGTCTATGGCGGCGCCTTCCAGGTGACCGGCGATCTGGTCGAGCGCTATGGCGCTGAGCGGGTGCTGGACACACCGATCTCTGAACTGGGCGGCGCGGGCGTCGCTGTCGGCGCCGCGCTAACCGGCATGCGGCCGATATTCGAATTCCAGTTTTCCGACTTCGCCACGCTCGCCATGGAGCAGATCGTCAACCAGGCCGCCAAGATGCGCTTCATGCTGGGCGGCGAGGTTTCGGTGCCCGTGGTGATGCGTTTCCCCGCCGGCTCCGGCACCGGTGCGGCGGCGCAGCACAGCCAGAGCCTGGAAGCCTGGCTCGGCCATGTGCCGGGGCTGAAGGTCATCCAGCCGGCGACACCCTATGATGCCAAGGGCATGCTTCTGGCTGCCGTCGCCGATCCCGATCCGGTGATGATCTTCGAGCACAAGCTGCTCTACAAGATGAAGGGGCCGGTGCCGGAAGGCTACTACACCGTGCCGATCGGCAGGGCCGACATCCGCCGCGAGGGCCGCGACCTCACGATCGTCGCCACCTCGATCATGGTGCAGAAGGCGCTCGACGCCGCCGCCACGCTGGAGGCCGAAGGCATCGACGTCGAAGTCGTCGATCTCCGGACCATCCGGCCGATGGACAAGCAGACGGTCATCGATAGCGTCAAGAAGACGTCGCGGCTGATGTGCGTCTATGAAGCAGTCAAAACGCTGGGCGTCGGCGCCGAGGTCAGCGCCATGATCGCCGAGAGCGAGGCGTTCGACTACCTCGACGCACCGATCGTGCGGCTGGGTGGCGCGGAAACGCCGATCCCCTATAATCCCGAGCTGGAAAAGGCCACGGTGCCGCAGGTTCCCGACATCATCACCGCCGCGCGCGACCTCGTGAAAGGGGTTCGCTGAGACATGCCGACCGAAGTCATTCTTCCCAAGGTCGACATGGACATGGCAACCGGACAGATCTCGCGCTGGTTCGCCGAGGAAGGCGCGCACGTCAAGAAGGGCGACGTGCTGTTCGAGATCGAGACCGACAAGGCGGCGATGGAAATCGATGCACCGGCCAGTGGCGTGTTGCGCGACGTGACGGGCAAGGAAGGTGTCGACATTCCGGTCGGCGCGCCGGTTGCGTGGATCTATGCGGAGAATGAGACGTATGGGGACAAGGCGCCAATCTTCCCCCTCGTGGGGGAGATGTCGGCGGAGCCGACAGAAGGGGGCGCTGTCCCGCCAACGCCTCATTCCGTCACGCCCCCCTCTGCCCTGCCGGGCATCTCCCCCGCAGGCGGGGAGATTGGCCAGTCGCCGTCGGGCGGACGCGCGACACCGCTGGCTCGCCGTCTGGCGCGCGAGGCGGGCCTCACCCTTTCAGCCATATCCGGCACCGGCCCGCATGGCCGGGTGGTGAAAGCAGACGTGGATGCCGCGATCGCCGGCGGTGGTGCCAAGGCAGCGGCCGCCGCCAAGGCTCCGGCTGGCGCACCAGCCGCCGCGCCGGCGGTGAAGCCAATGTCGGACGACCAGGTGCTGAAACTGTTCGAGGAAGGCTCCTACGAACTCATTCCGCATGACAACATGCGCAAGACCATCGCGCGGCGCCTGGTCGAAGCCAAAACCACCATCCCGCATTTCTATCTGACGCTCGATTGCGAACTCGATGCGCTGCTTGCCCTGCGCACGCAACTCAATGCCGCCGCGCCGGTGAAGAAGACCGACAAGGGTGAGGCGCCTGCCTACAAGCTGTCGGTCAACGACATGGTGATCAAGGCGATGGCCATGGCGCTGAAGGCGGTGCCGGATGCCAATGCCTCGTGGACCGAGACCGCCATGGTCAAGCACAAGCATGCCGATGTCGGCGTTGCCGTGTCGATCCCCGGTGGCCTGATCACGCCGATCATCCGGCATGCGGACGAAAAGACGCTGTCCGTCATCTCCAACGAGATGAAGGATCTGGCCAGCCGCGCCCGCAGCCGCAAGCTGAAGCCCGAGGAGTATCAGGGTGGTACGACGGCGGTCTCCAATCTCGGCATGTTCGGCATCAAGGATTTCGCCGCGGTGATCAACCCGCCGCATGCGACGATCCTGGCGGTCGGCGCCGGCGAGCAGCGGGCGGTGGTCAAGAACGGCGAGATCAAAATAGCCACGGTGATGTCGGTGACGCTGTCGATCGACCATCGCGCCGTCGACGGAGCCCTGGGGGCCGAACTGCTGGTCGCCTTCAAGAAGCTGATCGAAAACCCGATGGGCATGCTGGTCTAGCACTGATCTCCGGCTTTATCGGATGACCTCCCGCCCAGATTCACCCCGGCGGAGCCTTACACAAAGCCTGTTGGGCGTCGACGCGCCTCTCGCGCGAGAAGGCGGCCCTGATCTCATCTTGATCCAAGCCTGGATGCGCTGTGTCATCCACCAGTCATATGCGCCGTGCAGGGAGGAAGAGACGGGGTGCTGGTCAGGGGCCAGACCGGTCATGCACAGACAGGACAGGAGGTCTCATGAAGACGCTATTCATCACGCTGTTGGCCAGCCAGCTGGCGCTCGCGGCAACTTTGTTCGCCGGCGTGGCAAATGCCGAAACACTGACGCTCTACACATCCCAGCCGGAAGCGGATGCGGCCAAGACCGTGGATGCCTTCAAGAAGGCGCAGCCCGGCATCGACGTCACCATCTATCGCTCCGGAACCAGCGACATCCTGACCAAGATGGCGGCCGAGTTCGCCGCAGGCAGCCCGCAGCCCGATGTGCTGCTCATCGCCGACGCGGTCTCGATGGAACTGCTGAAGAAGGACGACAGGCTGATGGCCTATCCCGAGGCCAAGCTCGACGGGGTCGACGCGGATGCCTATGATGCCAACAAGACCTATTTCGGCAGCAAGCTGATCACCACCGGCATCGTCTACAACACCGCCGCCGCCGAAAAGCCGCAGCATTGGGCCGATCTCGCCAAGCCGGCCTATGCCGATGGCCTGGTCATGCCAAGCCCGCTCTATTCGGGTGCGGCCGCCTACCTGCTTTCGGGCTTCGCCGGCGATACCAACTATGGCTGGGATTTCTTCCAGAAGCTGAAGACCAACAATACCGTCAGCGTGCGCGGCAATGGCGCGGTGCTGAAGTCGGTGGCTTCGGGCGAGAAGCCCTATGGCATCCTCGTCGATTTCATGGCGATGAACGCCAAGAAGAAGGGCTCGCCGGTCGAGTTCGTGTTCCCTAGCTGTGAGCTTTCGGGAGGTTGTCCATTCGGACCGAACCGAGGAGACTGGAGTTACCAGGCTTCAGTACACATCGGAGGGTCCGAATGAACATCCACAAGAATGCCCGTCTGACGCCGCTGCGTCGAGAGGAGATGGCGCTGTCGATTATTGAAGGCCGTCTTTCCAAAGCCGATGCGGCGCGGAGATATGGTGTGTC